>JAFTMF010000078.1 GCA_017452565.1 Clostridia bacterium | reverse complement strand
GCTTGGGTAGTGGTAGGCGCATCCTCGTCGCCTAATAGTCCTTGGAGATCGGCACCCCAGATCTCACGGATGTGGTGGAAATAGCAGAAGGTAGAGAGCAAGACCAGCAGAACCAGCAGGTCGATGAGCACTACCGCCCATACGGGGGTCAGTTTTTGATTGGTACGTTTCATAATCCTCACAAGAAAGCCGAACATCGGCGGATAGGGTTTCGTTTTTCGTTTATGGTTCATTATAGCACGGGTTTGCGATAAATGCAAGTTCTTTTGCAAAAAAGAGGGAATAGCATCGAACGGTGGGGGACAAAAAGGACATTGCGAAGCGCAATGTCCTTTACACTATAGAAGAGTGCTTACTCTGCCATTTCCATATATTTGAGGAGCAAGGCGTCGAAGGAATCACTATCGAAAGAATAGTTTCGTTCACGGGAAGTACCATCACTGTATAAGCGGCGTTGGTTTCGATTGGAGATTAGTTCGCAATCGCCGTTGGTGTAGGTGATTCCTGCGACGTAGGCAGTCTCAGACATCTGAGGAGGATCGTTCAAAATTCGATGGGTATCAATCGCAAGCAACTCTTCTGCAAAGGCTTGCACGTCTTCTACGGTGCAGACCTCTTCATAATCCCATTGATTTTGTTGGATATTGTAGCTGACTTTGGTGACAATTTGAATGGACTCGATCTCGGAGCTGTTGTGAAGCATCTCGTACGGAGCAGAGCCGGTACAGCCGATGAGCAATGTCAAGCAAAGGACGGCAATGAAGAGAGTCGCGATCTTTTTCATAAATTCCTCCAAAATAAGTCAAGAGAGGTTACTCTTCCAACCATTTCATTAAATTGGCGTATCCTTCCTCTTTTTCCAAAAGCACCTCGCCGTCTGCCGACCAAATGGCTACGATGGGCATAGAATAGCCGTTTCCGTAAAACCAAGGATCGGAGGTGAATTTCACTTGATCCCCTACTTTGATCTTTTCAAGGATAGTGGTTTTCAGTTCGGGATTTGCCACTGAAACGGGGATTACGAATGAATCGTCTTGATACTCACTGCGCAAATCAGTAAAGCAAATAAATACTTCTCCGCCTTCATTGGAATACTGAATATCCGTAACCGTTGCAATATTATTGATGAAATTGGCATCGTTTTTATAATGATTGATTACCGTATAGTCGGGGGTATCGCAATTGGAGATTGCAACGAGAAGAAATAAGCTGAAAAGAATGATTGCTAAGATGATGCCGATTATCTTCAACACTTTACCGATGGAATATAATGATTCTTTCATTTTGTTCATCCTCCTCGAAATGAAAATTAAGTTTTATTTCAATTAAATCATAGCATATAGCAACCTAAAAATCAATGTACGAATTGTAAACAATCCTATAACGCTTCCGAATTTCAACGCTTTTTCTCCCGCCTCGGCTTGTTTTTTCGCTTCGGCTGTGCTATACTGAGACTAAATGAAGACTACCGAAGGAGAGATTCTATGAAACAGCCTGCCGTTTTGGTATTTGGAGAGATCATCTGGGACGTTTATCCCGATAAATCCTGCATCGGAGGTGCGCCGCTGAATTTTGCCGCCCACTTCGTCCGCGAGGGAGGGAGCGCCGCCCTTCTGTCTGCAGTGGGCAAGGACGATCTTGCCGCTCCTGCGCTGGCCTTTCTTACGAAAAACGGCGTGGATACCCGATTCGTCTCGGCGGTGGACTATCCCACCGGCAGATGCGACGTGACGCTGTCGGAGGCGGGGATTCCCTCCTACTTTGTAGTCTCCGACGTGGCCTACGATCATATTCCCGTGGATGAAACGCTCCCCGACGTAGCGGAGAGAGAGGGCTATCACGTTCTGTATTTCGGCACCCTCGCCCAGCGGGGGGAGAGCAGACGGGCGCTTGAGCTATTGCTGCAAAAGGGGCGGTTCGATCATATTTACTGTGACGTGAACCTGCGGCCGGGCTGCTATGATGCGGGATCGGTGGCAAATTGTTTGGAAAACGCCACTCTGCTGAAGATCAGCGACGAGGAAGAGCCGCTCTTGCGGCAGGTGGCGGGCTATCTTCCCGCGGATGCGTCCTTGGAGGACGTACCTGCGGCGCTGTTTGCGGAGTATTGGCAACTGGAGGCTGTGGTTCTCACCCGTGGCGATCAGGGAGCGACCCTTTACCGTCGGGGGTGCACGCCGCTGTCGGTGCCTGCCGCACCTGCAAAGGTGGTGTCCACGGTGGGAGCAGGGGACAGCTTCTCGGCGGCGTGGCTCTATCACTATCTGGGGGAGGACGATTACCTCACCTGTATGGAGGCGGCGGCCAAACGTGCCGCCTACGTGATCGAGCACGCCGAGGCGGTGCCGGAGGAGTAAATTCTCAATGAAAAGGCTGATAAAAAGACTGAGTCCTACTGTGAGGACTCAGTCTTTTGCGTTATGGGAATGATTTGTCGGTCTCCGTCTATTCTGTGGCGGTCAATAGAATCTGTTCTGCCATTTGTAGGAAGTATCGTTCCTATTTTTTGCGAGGGATGGCAAAAGCCGATGCAATTCTATCACCGAAGGACGAAAGGTCATTGCTTCGTCCATCGGCGCATTCCACGAACTTTGCAGGGACCCCGCTAAAGGCAGAATTGATTGAATCAATTGTAGTGGCCCATTGATCTATCGTGCCCTCGTACCGAATGTCGGTTAAGGAAGAGCAACCGGCAAACGAATGGTCCCCAATACTATGTGGTAAGTTTTGTTCGGTAAGGAATGCGCTTTGAGGGCCGGGGTGGAATATACTTTTGGGGATAGTGACGCTTGTCAAGGATGTGCAACCTCTGAATGCAGAGTAATCAATACGGACTACGCTGTCGGGGATCGTTACTTTGGTTAAAAAGGAACATTTGTAAAATGCCATTTGTTTAATCGTCGTTACGGGCTTGTCTTGATGAAATTTGGGAATCACTACGTGGGCATCGGTGCAGGATCCACGGCTTACGGTGTAACTCGTCCTGTCGGCGTTCAGGGTGAACTCTAATCCTTTGCTGGCGATCAAAGCTGTTAACCGCTCCACGATCGTCCCAATCACCGCCTCGTAATAGGCCATCACAAATGCAACGCCGTCGATTCTCGACACCTTTTCAATCTCCTCGGGGAGTGTTTTCGGAAATACAAATCCGGGCATCATCAAGGGGATGATATTTTTATCGTGGTCAAGGGCGTGTTTGATTTCCTTGCGTACCCAATCGCCTTCATTTTGGCAACGATCAAGGGCACTCGGCGAAAGAACTAAAATAAAATCATTGCAAGTTTCGATGGCGCGGTAAATTCTTTCATCAAAATACCCGCCACGGATGGAGTCGAAATCAAAAAATACCGTATATCCGCGACTTTTGAGCTATTCACAAATCAGCTTTGCGGTCAAGTCACAGCCATATCTGCGATAGGAAATAAAAATCTGTTCTCTCATAAAGCACCGTCCCTTCGCTAATGATTCCATTGTATCACGGTATCCCCCGCTTGTCAAGTACAATCAACCAAAATGGCTGAGCCAAACGCACTGGACTCAGCCCGATTTCGGTTTAGTTGGGGTCTTTCATCGTTTTGCCCATGGGTACGGGCTCGCCGATGTAGGGGTAGCCGGTCTTGTCGAAGTAGACTCTCTGTACGTGCAGGAATCGAGGCGCCCAAGTCACCGTCTTGTTGGGCTCGTGCATACTGTGATAGGCAATGTACAAATCCTTGCCGTTGGGTG
>JAFTMF010000077.1 GCA_017452565.1 Clostridia bacterium | reverse complement strand
TCTCCGATTGCGGGCGATAAAGAGCACGTGACCTATGACGATACCGTCTACTCCTTCAACATTACCATTGTACAGGATCCGGTTACCAACAAGTTGGCTGCAAAGCTCATCATTGACGGCAAGGAGGCCGATGAGCTGGCTGTTCAGTTCGAGAATACCTACGATTACTCCGAGCCTACCGCTCCTTCACAGCAGGGCGAGGAAAAAGCAGATTCCACGATGCTGTGGGTATACGTGGGAGTTGCGGTTGGCGTTGTCGCGCTGGCGGCTGTTGCAGCTTTGGTAGTTGTGCGCGGAAAAAAGTCCCGCGGAAAGAATCAATAACCCCGATAGTGAAGTAGTATGAGGAAACTCATAGGATTCTAAAGCAACAAACAAACAGTCGGCATTTGCCGGCTGTTTTGCTTGCTTTTGGGGGTGGAAAAGCGAGCGTTTTCCGATGCTTGAGCGTATTTATTCTATCGTGGAAATACGCTAATACCAAGGGAACAAGCAGGGGATTTTGCGCGTGGAAATCGTTGCGCAGACCATATGAGAAACGAACGGTATGCTTTTTTGGGGGGGCTGCTACTTTCGGATCCATTTTTAATATATATAAAGAAAAAATTAAAATGGTATTGAAAAGTGAGCCATACTGTGCTACAATGACTTTATATATATAAAACTAATCATTAATTGTAGAAATATATCAAAAATGCGACAGAGTGGTTTTGATGCACTGTTAGCGTATTCGATCAGGTGAATGATATGAACGATAAAGAACTCAGACGACTCAACCGAAAGCAATTATTGGAGCTACTGCTGCTGCAGATTCAGCGGGCAGATGAACTGGAGGGCCGATTGGCAGAGGCTGAGGAAAAGCTACGGAGCAGAGAGATTGCGCAGATGCAGGCAGGCTCTCTTGCGGAAGCTGCACTGAAGCTCAGCGGTATTTTTGAAGCGGCGCAGGAAGCGGCCGATCTGTATCTGGAAAACGTGCAGAAGCAAAGCGGAAAGCCTCCTGTGAACCATCCCAAGCCAACGGGGAAACGGAAAAATGCAAAAAAACGATCCAAGAAATGAAATCAGCCTCCCCACTGCCCAGGCGGTGAAGGCGGAGATCAAACGAGAAAAATATAAGCAGCTGTACAAAAAAGTGCTGAAGAGCACGATTTATGCGCTGGTAATCGTTGCGGCGGTTGCGGTGCTCATTGCGACGCTGCTTCTGCCCGTGGTGCAGATCACGGGAACCAGTATGGAGCCCTCTTTGGTGGAGGGGAATATCGTACTGCTGGTGAAATACGAAAAGCCGCAGCGAGGCGATCTGTACGCATTCTATTATTCCAACAAGATTCTCATCAAGCGCGTGATTGCGCTCCCCGGTGACTTCGTGGAAATCGACGTGGACGGGACGGTTTACGTCAACGGGGAAATGCTGAATGAGCCTTACGTGACCGAGAAAGCGTTTGGCGAGTGCGATATTGAATTTCCTTATCAAGTTCCTGAAAATCAATACTTTATGATGGGAGATAAACGGGAGACTTCCATTGACAGCCGCAGCACAGTCATTGGTTGTGTTGGCAAAGACCAATTAGTGGGAAGAATTTTCTTCCGAATTTGGCCGTTTGAAGACATCGGGTTTATCGGTTAGTTTTCTATTTATCCTATATTTAATAGTTCATTCCCTTATGGATAATGGTATTATGATGACGGTTGAAAAGTACTTACAAAAACAACAATTGAATAAGAAGCTTTATCATAGCCGCATCATGGCGATCCTTGCAGTTTCACTCTTTTTGATCATCGGTGTGTTCTGGTGGTTGAAGCTCGTCGGAATTACTATGGCCGGCGAAGCATTTTGCGGTCTTGACGAGCACATCCACGACGATCAGTGCACGCAGATAAAGCTGATTTGCTCCGAAGAGCATTCCCACACGGACTCTTGTTATATGGAGTCTTATTCTTGCGGTTTATACGAACACATTCATATTGCCTCCTGCTACTCCGATTTGCAGGCAGATCTGGAAACTTCTGCAGATTGGGAGGCTACGCTGACCGAGGTGGGATATCATTCCTCCGTTTTGGAAAACGTGGTTGCGGTGGCAAAATCCCAGCTGGGCTATACCGAAAGCTCGCTGAACTTCAAAATGGACGGGGAAGGGAACCGCCACGGCTATTCCCGCTACGGTGAATGGTACGGCCATCCTTACGGAAGCTGGTCTACGATGTTCACCGCCTTCTGCCTGCGGTATGCAGGAGTCAACAGTGTACCGGTGAGCGCGGGTGCTGAAACTATGCGTCTCAAGTGGATGGAAAAGGGATTTTATCAGACCCCCGACGTCTACACGCCCCTGCCCGGTGATATCGTATTCTTGGACAAGAACCAAAACGGAACGGTTGATACCACCGCCATCCTGACCGAGCTGGGCGATACTACCATCACGGTTATCGAAGGCGATCTGGAGGGCAAGGTGGCACAGACCATCTACTCCACCGATCCGGCGGCTACTCTGATTTGCGGTTACGGTGCCACCCGTCCGGCTGCCAACGTACGGCTGCTGCGCAACACCTTTGCTTTACGTGCCGTTGCAGCCAATGGCAAGGAGGTCATCGCCAAGACGGCAGACTACGATCAGAGTCTGTTTGTGGAAACCAACTGCTTTGTAGTGTACACCCAAAGCGGCTCCAATTATTATGCCTTTGACGGAAACGGCAACAGCGTTCCCATTACGATAGACAACGAGGGCAATATTACCTCGGACGTGGCGAATCCGGACACCCTTCTTTGGACTTTCTCTTATTCCTCTTCCAATACTTACCTGATCCGCAACGTCAGTACCGGCAAATATATGCACGCCTATCCCAACAACGGAAGCGGCGTTACTACCAGCGGTGCATATACCAGCACCTTGATCCAGTCGGGAAGCGGCGTTCGCATCCGCAGTAACTCGGAATATGCACGTTTGGATCTTGCAAATGGCAAATTCGTTATGAC
>JAFTMF010000076.1 GCA_017452565.1 Clostridia bacterium | reverse complement strand
GAAGGCGTTCAAGGATGCGGTGAAATACTGCTCCACTATCGGGCTGAAGCATATGACGGTCTACGCTTTTTCCACCGAGAACTGGCGCCGTCCCAAAGAAGAGGTGGACGCCATTCTCACGCTTTTGGAGGAGTATATCGCCGAGGCGTTGGCAGAGCTTGCCGAGAACGACGTGCGCATCGTCTTTTTGGGTGAGAAAACGCCTTTTCCCGATGCTCTGCGGCAGAAAATGGAGCATCTGGAGGCAGAATCGGCAGGCAACTCGCTGATTTTGAACATTGCAATGAACTACGGCGGCAGGGACGAGCTGCTCCACGCCGCAAACGCCGCCATCGCAGAGGGGAAGACCACCCTCACTGAGGCGGACATTGACGCCCACCTGTACACCAAGCTGTCTCCTCCCCCCGATCTGATTGTACGGACGGCCAACGAGCGGCGTCTCTCCAATTTCCTGCTGTGGCAATCGGCATACGCCGAGCTTTACTTTACCTCCGTGCTATGGCCCGACTTCAAGCCCAAACACATCGACGAGGCAATCCGCGATTTCTACGCCCGCAAGCGCAACTTCGGAGGACATTAAGCCTCCGGGCATAGGATAACAAATCAATTCTTGGGAGTTTAACTATGAAAACACGTATCATTACGGCGATTGTTGCCATTTTGATCTTTATTCCGGTATTGCTGTTCTCGCATACCGTGATTTTCCCCATTGCCTTTGGCATTCTGGCGACGGTTGCCGCATGGGAGATTCTTGCTTGCGTAGGAATGCGCAAGAATACGGGCGCGGTGCTCCTTTCTATGGTTGCTACGGTAGCGGCTATGGTGGGAGCAGGCATATTGTCCCGTGTCGACGGGGGAACTGACCGTTTTGAGCAGTTGCTTCTGATCTTTGCCTATGTGTATCTCTTCTTGATGCTCACTCTGTCGGTGTTCTCCAAGGGAAAATTCCCGATAGGCCGTGCACTGACGGCGGCTGCGATGATTTTCTACGTGGTATACGGTTTTTCCTCGGTGCTCCTCTTGAGAGCCGAGCCTCACGGCGGCTATCTCTATCTGCTGATCTTCCTCTCCGCTTGGGTGACCGATACCGGCGCGTACTTTACCGGCGTATTCTTCGGCAAGCACAAGCTGATCCCTGACGTCTCCCCCAAGAAAACGGTGGAGGGAGCTGTCGGCGGCGTCTTCTTCTGCGTGCTGACCTTCGTGATCTTCGGCGTAGTAGTGGGTGCGATCTCCGATCTGACTCCTCACTATATTCGCCTTGCCTTGGTAGGTGCTGTGGTGAGCGTAGTCTCTATGATCGGCGACCTCATCGCATCTCTCTTAAAGCGCAAGTACGGCATCAAGGATTACGGCAAGCTCTTTCCCGGTCACGGCGGCGTGATGGATCGCTTCGACTCGGTGCTGGCCACCGCTCCCTTCCTCTTTATGTTCGCCGACGCACTTCATTTGTTATCATAAGTGGGGCTTTGCCCCACACCCCACCAAAGAACCTTTTGGCAAAGGTTCTTTGGAATCTCCAAAACTTCTGAAAAAGCCCCGCAATTTTTGCGGGGCAGAGAAGTATAGGAGATATTTCATCTTTGGTGAACCCGCAAAATGACGCAGTCATTTTGCTTAATTAAAGTCTTTGGAGGTTTGGAACCTTTCTTCAGAAAGGTTCCAAAAAAACAATGCATATTTCTGAAAAATATATTACCATTCTCGGATCTACCGGCTCCATCGGCACGCAGTCGCTGGACGTTTGCCGTGAGCAGGGAATCCGTGTAGAAGCGCTGACGGCGCAGAGCAACGTAGAGCTTTTAGAAGCGCAGGTGCGGGAGTTCCATCCCCGCTTTGCGGCTCTTGCCGACACAAAAGCGGCGGCAGATTTGAAGCTGCGCCTTGCCGATACCGACACTCGTGTGTTTGCAGGGGCGGACGGCATTTTGGAGCTGATCTCCCATCTTGAGGGCGACACCGTGGTGAACGCCATCATCGGCGGTGCGGGATTGCTCCCCACCCTTGCCATCATTGAGGCAGGGAAGAACCTTGCCCTTGCCAACAAGGAATCGTTGGTGACCGCAGGTGAGGTAGTCCTCACCCGTGCGCGGGAAAAGGGCGTGACGGTGCTCCCCATCGACAGCGAGCACTCGGCGCTCTTCCAATGTCTGATGAACGGGCAGAGGAAAGAGGTTTCCCGTCTGATCCTCACCGCTTCGGGCGGTCCCTTCTTCGGCAAGCGCCGAGAGGAGCTGCAGGAGGTCACCCGAGAGCAGGCACTGGCTCATCCCACTTGGAAGATGGGTGCGAAAATTACCATCGACAGCGCAACCCTTGCCAACAAGGCCTTCGAGATGATCGAGGCGGCCTATCTCTTTGACATTCCCATGGACAAGATCGAGGTGCTGGTGCACCGTGAGAGCGTGATCCACTCCCTGGTGGAGTACATTGACGGCGCACAGATCGCCCAGATCTCTGATCCCGATATGCGGATGTGCATCCGCTACGCCCTGAGCTATCCCGCCAGAGCGAAAACTTCGGCGAGACCCACCAATCTGTGGGAGCGCGGAAAACTCACCTTCTTCCCCCCCGACGAGGCGACCTTCAAGCCCCTTCGTCTGGCTCGCTACGCTATGAACGGCGGTGGTCTGCTGCCTGCGGTCTTCCACGGCGCCAACGATGCGGCGGTGGAGCTGTTCCTGCAAAATCGGATCAAATTCCTCGATATTGCTGATTTAACCGAGGAAGTTCTGCATAAGTATAAGAACACCCCCCATCCCACGCTGGAAGCCCTCCTTGCTGCCGACGCCGACGCGGCCGAGCGGGTGCGGGCACTGGCTAAATAGCAGGGGCTCTGCCCCTGCACCCCGCCAGAAACTTTTTGAAAAAAAGCTTCTGGACTTCAAAAACTTCTGATAAGCAGGCAAGTACTTGCCTGCTACCTCCACCTCTTGACGGCACAGCCAAGGAATGGGGAGGATGGTTCGGAAGGGATAGGGGTTAGAGTTGCGCTTTGCGCAACTCTGGTAGTTCGCCGTTGGCGAACTACATAAAACATTCGGCGTTTGAGATGGTTTTCCCCTCCTTCCGATTGACGTCGGATTCAGTAAGCAAATACTTGTTTAATTCTCGCAACTCCCCTTTGAAAGGATATTTACCGTGACTATTCTCATCGCAATACTGGTCTTCAGCGCGCTGATCTTCATTCACGAGCTGGGACATTATCTCACCGCAAGACTGTTTGACGTGCATATTCTGGAGTTCGCCATTGGTATGGGTCCGAGACTCCTTTCCTATAAATCCAAGAAAACGGGAATCGTGTATTCTATCCGCGCGATCCTATTCGGCGGTTTCGTCTCTATGGTAGGCGAGGACGACGAGGGCTTTTTGGACGAAAACGGCAATCCCGTCGCCCAAGGCGGCGCAGGCTCCTTTAGTCTGCCTCAGAATAACGGAGCGGCAGAGTCCGAGACCGAGATCGTAGAAGGCGATTTTGAGCCGGCGGAAGCCTCTGCGGAGTCTGCACAGCCAGCTCAGCCTGCACAGGCGGCGGCTCCCGTCTTGCACCGTGATCCCCGTGCGCTGAACGCCAAGCCGGTATGGCAGCGGATGATTATCACCGCAGCCGGTGCGACGATGAACGTCATTTTGGGCGTGGTTCTCGCCCTTGCGTTGGTGCTGTCTATGGACGCCATCGGCGGCACGATGGTGGGCAAGTTCGAGGAAAACGCCATCTCTCAGACCCAAGGCTTGCAGGTGGGCGACGTGATCACCCACGTCAACGGCAAGCGGGTGACCACCCATATGGATCTTGCCTATTCCATCGCCCACGACGGCTACGAGCCGGTGGAGATTACCCTCCGCCGCGGCGCTGACGTGAAGCGTGATAAGAACGGTATGATCGTCTCCTACTCCGGCGGCGATAAGATCGTGCTGGATAACGTGACCTTCGGTACCGAAGAGGAAGAGGGCATCGTGATGGGTGCGCAGGATTTCCGTCCCTATCAGGTGAAGAAAACCTTCGCCAACGTAATGAATCAGACCTTCTGCTACACTCGGCTGGCGGTTCGGCAGGTGCTGGACGGTCTGCTGGATCTGATTACCGGCAGATTTGGTCTGCAGCAGATGTCGGGCCCCGTGGGTGTGACCCAGCAGATCGGGCAGGCGGTGTCCTTGGGACTGACCAACTTCATCTTCTTCGTGCAGGTGATCACCGTGAATCTGGGCGTGATGAATCTGCTCCCCTTGCCTGCACTGGATGGCGGACGGCTCTTCTTCCAGTTCATCGAGCTGATCTTCCGCAAGCCCATCCCCCGTGAGTGGGAGGGTCGGATCCACTTCATCGGTCTGGCGCTGCTTTTGCTCTTGATGGTGATCATCACGGGACAGGATCTGATAAGGATCTTTGTGAAGTAGTTTGGAGCGATGCGATGAGCGGTAGGGGAGGGGCTTGCTCCTCCCGAGGCTAAGGTTTTGGTTAGCTGGAGCTGTTAGTAGTCTAAGGAAAAATCCCTCCCGGTGGTCGGGATTTAATCGGGGAAGGCAAGAGTTTGCCTTCGGCAAACTCTAGTAGTTGCGCAAAGCGCAACTACTAACCATTACTCAAACGCCGAAGGT
>JAFTMF010000075.1 GCA_017452565.1 Clostridia bacterium | reverse complement strand
GGCTGTGCCAAGTTCGTGGTCTTTGCCAACGCTCCCGAGGACAATCCCTTTATGGCAGGCGCATTCTGCGGAATGGGAGAGCCCGAGACGGTGATCAACGTAGGCGTCTCCGGCCCCGGCGTAGTGGCATCGGCCATCAAGCGAGCAGGGGATTGCGACCTCTCCGAGCTGGCTGAGGTGGTGAAGAAAACCGCATTCAAGATCACCCGTGTGGGACAGCTGGTTGCCCGCGAAGCGGCCAACCGTCTGGGCGTACCCTTCGGTATCATCGACCTCTCCCTTGCCCCCACTCCCGCCATCGGCGACAGTGTGGCCCGTATCTTGGAGGAGATGGGTCTGGAGCGTTGCGGCGGCTGGGGTACCACCGCTTGTCTGGCGCTCCTCAATGACGCCGTCAAGAAGGGCGGCGTAATGGCATCCTCCCACGTAGGCGGACTTTCGGGCGCCTTCATCCCCGTTTCCGAGGACGAAGGTATGATTGCAGCCGCCGCATCGGGCGGTCTGACCCTGCAGAAGCTGGAAGCAATGACCGCCGTATGTTCGGTAGGTCTGGATATGATCGCCATCCCCGGCGACACCTCTGCAGACGTGATCTGCGGTATCATCGCAGACGAGATCTCCATCGGCGTAGTAAACACCAAAACTACCGCCGTCCGCATCATCCCCGCCTACGGCAAGAGCGTCGGCGACAGTGTGGCCTTCGGTGGCCTCTTAGGCGAAGCTCCCATTATGCCCGTCTCCACCGACTCCCCCGCCCGCTTCATCCACCGCGGCGGCCGCATTCCTGCGCCTATTCACAGTTTGAAGAATTAAGATGGCTCCGCAGGGTCGCTTTCTTGAAAGAAAGCGACGCAAAGAACTGTTGAAAGCCGGAAGAATGACATTGTCATTCTTCCGGCGCTTTTTCACCCAAAGATAATGCAACATACTTGCCGTCCCCATTTTTTCAATGTTCGCACGAACAAAAAACGAAAAATGATAGTTGCAGAATCGATTTAGGATTGGTATTACTGAAGAATGCCACGGGCAGGGAAGTAACTTGGTGTAGATGCACGACACGCATCTAAACAGCACGAAAACTCTGTTGAATACAGAGTAAACTCTGCCCATGGAGCGCCCTCAGGCGCGACCCCGGGGTGACTTTTAGGGGCGGAGCCCCTAAAATGATTCTTTGGGCACCTTTCTTTTCATAAAGAAAGGTGCAAAATACATTTCATTCAAATCCCGACCACAGGTCGGGATTTGTACCTATAACTCAGCAATCTTTCACAAAACAGCAAACAACAAATTGTGCAACTGCACGAAAACGCAAGCGATCCCAACAAACCCATTGACAGATTGCAGATTATATTGTATAATAAAAATGAACCTTAAATTAAAACCGACAACTAACCGAAAGGAGTGCACCGATGAAACAAAATTTAACCCTGATCTACATCAAAACGATGATTCGCAGCAAATGGAAGACGGTATTGCTGACTTTCATCGTACTGGCGGTTTCCGTGTTATCGCTGTTTGTTTCGGCAAAAGGCTTGGAGTCTTACGTATGGACGTTGGAAGTGCGCTCAATGGACTATTTCAGCCTGTACAATCATCCCGATCTGTACGATCAGCCCGATTCCAACCGAAAGCCGTACTCCCTCGAATTGGATGACGGCAAATACGAAACCATCCCGCTTCCCGACGGAGCGAGCAGTGAAATGATGTACGATGCCATCCAAAATCAGCGGATGTACGGCAAGCTGTTGCCTTGCGACGATCTTCTGTATAAGGACGGCGAGCCTGCATATCTTCTTTTTTATGATCCCTTTGAAACAGGGGAAGATGTGATGCTATTGGTGCGCTATCCCGATGTCCCCCATGGTTTGTTTTCTGATTTCGGCAGACCCTTTGCCTATTACGTGAGGGAGGTGAGTGAGCAGTGAAATCGACTCTCAGGAAGATTTACTTCGGCTATATCACATTCTCGTCCTTGCTGACCTTGATTGCGGCACCCCTTTCTGCTGTGATGAGGTTTGCTTGGTATCACGAATGGGTGTCTCTGGCATACTTTTTAGGGGAAGCCATTGCCGCAGGACTTGTGACGGGAGCGCCTGCATATAGTCTGCCTGCACTGGTGCTTCTGATTGCCCTCTGCGTGGGCGGTCTGATCGGTCTGCTTGGCAACCGAAAATGGGCAGCCGCTCTGATTCTGCCGGTTTTGGGCGGATCCGCTCTGTTGCCGCTGCTGTTTTTGCTTTTGCTAGTGGCGGTGGGCGCGTGGGGATTTACGATCTCCTACATCCTGTCGCTGATCGTGGATATCGCACTCTTGATCCTCTATTGGCCTCTTCGCAAAGGTGAAACCCAATCGAAAGGAGATTCTCGATGAATCTAAGCTTTTCCACTATTCGCAGTAAATGGAAGACGGTATTGCTGACTTTCATCGTACTGGCAGTTGTTCTTCTGTCGGTGATCGGCACGTGGGCAGGCCTGCTGTCTATGGGGTGGACGCTCCGAATGGAAGATCACTCTTTTGCCACCGGCGGTGACGAGCATCTGGTGGGGTATCAGTTTGAAGCCGATGGAGTGCTGTACGAGTGTCTGCCTTGCCCCGAAGGTATGGATAGACTGACGCTGAAAGCGCAGATTGATCTGACTGCCTACGATCGGGTGGTAAGAGGCGATATAGACTATCTGGTGTTCGACGATCCCTTTGAAACGGGGGAGGCTGTATACCTGTTCGTGCCCATCTATACCTTGGGGCAGGATAAAGAACCCCTCGTTTTATACGTGACGGAGGTGGCAAAATGAAACAGACGAATCTGAAATCCAAGCTGTTTTTCGGCTATATCGGCGGAGCGGCACTGCTCTCCGCAGTGATTGTGGCGGTGTCGGTGGCCTTCCGAAGCGATTGGTATTTTCATCTGGTAACGCCCACTTATCTGTATCAGCAGCTGCTGCTCACCGGTATTGCCCTCGGTGAATGGTGGCAGATCGCCTTGGCGGGTGCTCTGCTGGCAGTGCAGATCGGCGGGGCAATTCTCGGCATCTGCGGTCAAAGAAAATGGGCGAAGGCTTTGCTTTTGTCGGCGATGATTGCCCATTTGGCGTTGCAACTGCCCTGTTCGTTGTTGTACCTGTTTGCATCGGCGAGGGCTTTGTTCTTGCTTTTCCCGGCATATTGGATCTCCGTTTTGCTGAACGTGGCACTGCTCGCCCTTTGGCGGCCAATGACGAAAGAATCTTGATCCTTATAACCTCTCCCCCGACAATCTGCACGTTCGGGGGAGTTTTTGGATCTGCTCTGAGGGGAAAATATGGAAAATATATGATTTCGCTCTTGACAAAACCGAAATAATAGTGTACAATAGATGCACAACACACTAATACAACAAGGAGGTAAACTATGAAAAAACTGATTTGTTTAGGACTTGCGCTGGTGGGGGCGATGTTCGTCTGGACGGGATGCAGTCGGGAAGAGAAGCACACCCACGATTTCGGTGATTGGAAAATCTTGGAAAAAGCAAGCTGTACCGAGGACGGATCCAGAGAGAGAAAATGCGATTGCGGTGAGGTGCAGACCGAGGTGATTGCTGCCACCGGCCACGAAATGACCGCAGGCGTCTGCTTGACTTGCGGACATATCAACGAGATGGAGCTGCTGGAATATGCGTCTATGCAGTTAATGGATCTGAAAAAACTCCCCGATGGCACTTATGCAGTCAGCCTGCACGGACGTCTGCCCGAGGGTGTGACGGTGCTGGCTATCCCCGGTGAATTTGAGGGAAAGAAGATCACCGCTATTGCAGAAAACGGCTTTGCCAAGTGCGAGACGCTGGTGGCGCTCTCCTTGGGAGAGGGAATTACCACGATCAGTTCGCGTGCGTTTGTCGAGTGCAAGGCATTGCAAGCGATTGCCCTGCCCGAGAGCTTGACTACCATTCAGGATACTGCCTTCATTTTCTGCACTGCGTTAAAAGAATTGCATATTCCTGCAAACGTAACCTCTATTGGCACGTCCATTTTGCGGTACAATGAACTGGAAAAACTCACGGTGGACGAGAAGAACACCATATATCACAGTCAAAGCGGCTGCTTGATCGAGACGGCGAAGAAGCTGATGATCGCCGGTGCCTCTAATTTTGAGATCCCCGACGACGGCAGCGTGGTTGCCATTGCCGAAGGCGCAATGTACGGGATTCGGGTGCTTACCGAAATCCGCATTCCCGAGAGCGTTGTTACCATCGGTGAGCAGGCATTCTGGGGCGGTCACACGGTGCGCGATGTTTACCTGCACAAAGGCATTCAAACCATCGGAGAGGATGCATTTGGCGGCAGCGGTCTGGTGGAATACCAAACGGTGCATTTCGATGGTACGCTGGACGAGCTGAAACAGCTGGGTGAGTTCTATCAGTGGTATGCAGGAAGCAAAACGCAACTGATGATTCATACTACCGATGCTAACTTCCACGCCGCATGCGATTTGAAGTTTACCAATGAATTTGATCCGCCTCCCACTTGTACGGAGGGAGGAAAGCATATTTACGCTTGTTTTTGCGGTAAAACCGAAAAAATCAGCGTAGGTCCCCGTGGACACGATTACGAAAACGGAGCTTGCATCCATTGCGGCGAGGAAGAGAAGCAGTAATCGGCTGATTTCCTAACGATCTTATCTATCCCCCGAAAGTTTGCACTTTCGGGGAATTTCCCTTGCAATCTCCCCCACTTTGTGCTACAATAATCAAAAATCCCCCATACGGAGCCAATTATGTCGAAACTCACCCAAGCTGAACAAAATCCATTCCTCTATTCGGACACCAACCGCCGATTCTATACCTACGATTACTACCTCCGCCAAATCTACGGAGGCAAGATAGCGAAAATCCCGCTGGATGCGGGCTTTACCTGCCCCAATCTGGACGGGAAGCGCGGCGTGGGCGGTTGTATCTACTGCTCCTCCCGTGGAAGCGGCGATTTTGCACCCGAGGCGACGCTGTCGGTCACCGAGCAGTTTCAAAAAGGGGTTGCGGGACTCTCCGATAAGTGGCAGCCGGTGGGATATATCCCCTACTTCCAAGCTCATACCAACACCTACGCTCCCGTGGATCGCCTTCGTGCGCTGTGGGAGGAGGCCATCGCTCAGCCGGGAGTGGTGGGGCTGGCAGTGGCCACCCGTGCCGATTGCATCTCTCCCGCTATCGCCGATCTGCTTCGGGAGTTTGCCGCCCGTACCCGTCTCACCGTAGAGCTGGGACTGCAGACCGTCCACGATCGCACTGCCAAGATCATCAACCGCTGTCACACCTTTGAAGAGTTCCTCCGCGGCTATCGCCTCTTGGAGGGGCTGGACGTTTGCATTCATCTCATTGAGGGTCTGCCCGGGGAATCACGGGAAGATATGCTGGAAACGGCACGGCAGGTGGCGGCACTGCGCCCCTTTGCCGTAAAGCTCCATCTCCTCCACGTCCTGCGGGACACGGCGCTGGCGGATCTGTGGGAAAGGGGTGCATACACTCCTATGGAGCTGGAGGACTACGTGCAGATCGTCTGCGATACGCTGGAGGTATTGCCCCCCGATACGGTGATTGAGCGGATCACCGGAGACGGCCCTCCCGACCTTTTGCTGGCACCGCTATGGAGCCGGAAAAAGTTCGTGGTAATGAACGAAATTGACAAAGAGCTTCATCGGCGAGACAGCTATCAGGGCAAGCGTTATCCCGGCTGAATCTTGTCAGCAAAATACGGCCGCAGACCGAAAATCCTATGATTTTCGATCTGCGGTTTTGCTATAAAAATCACGCTTTTTTTGCGGGAACTGTTGACAGAGTAGCGGATTTGAGATATAATAGAATAGAATATACTCAATTCAAATACGTTAGGAGGAAGCTGTAATGCGCCACCTTTTTGAACTGTTCCAGATGATGGATATCATAGATTTAATTGACATTTTGCTCACGTCTGTGATCTTCTATTATGCCTTCAAATTCATCCGGGAACGCCGTGCCGGTAAGCTGGCCTTCGGCGTGCTCATTTTGGCAGGCTTGGAGGTTGTGAGCACCGCCTTCCATCTGCCGGTGATAGGCTTTTTGATGCAGACCTTCTTCCAAGTGGGCTTGCTGGCTATGATTATCCTCTTCCAGCCCGAGCTCCGCTCCGCACTGGAGAAGATCGGCGGTGTGCAGGTAGGCGATATCCGCGGGATTATCTCTCCCGGTGATGCGGCCAAGCAGAAGGAGCAGCTGTCTCAGACCATCGAGAACGTCTGCACCGCCGTCTGCGATATGTCGCTGTCCAAAACCGGCGCGCTGATCGTGTTCGAGCGTACCCAGAAGCTGGACGAATATATCCGCAGCGGTACGGTCATCAATGCCGATGCTACGCCTCGTCTGATCAAGAGCGTTTTCTTCAATAAAGCTCCCCTCCACGACGGTGCGGTGATTATCCGTGCCGAGCGGCTGCACGCCGCATCCTGTCTCCTGCCTCTGGCGGCAGACAACGAAATCGACCGGGATTTGGGTACCCGTCACCGTGCCGCTATCGGTATGAGTGCGGTGAGCGATGCCGTGGTTGTGGTAGTCAGCGAAGAGACCGGCACCATCTCCCTGTGTAAAAAAGGCGAAATCAAACGAAATTACAACTATCGTGATCTGTACAACGAATTACTGGCGGAAATGACGCCTGCACGTCCTAACGTAGTGGTAACGACTCCCGTCAAGCGTAAGCACAGAACCCGTAAGAAGAACGGCTCGGACGAGTCGGCAGAAAACTAAGAAAAGGAGGATCTGATATGTGGAATAAAATCAAAACCTTCTTTTTCGCACCTCCCGAAGAGGAGCAGGTGGTAGAAGTCAATGAGCATGGCGAACAGAAGGCCGTTGACCCTCAAAAGCGAGGATTTGAGCTGTTTGCGAAGATTTTGGCCGTGCTGGTTGCACTGGGACTTTGGGTTTACGTGGTCAGCACCAACACCACCTCCGAGGAGCGGGACTTCAATCTCGTTGCCGTCACCTGTCAGGGCGAGGATGCTCTCAGAACCCAGCGCGGTCTGATCGTACAGTCCATCAGCATTGACACTCTCAACGTCACCGTTATGGGCAGCCGTCAGCAGGTGCGTGCCCTCACCGCAGATCAGGTGAAGGCCTACGTCTCTCTCAGCGACATCCAAACCGCAGACGAGTATCAGCGCACCGTCTATATCGACGTGCCCAGCGGTATTACCGTGGTTTCTCAGAGTGTACAGCAGGTGGTTGTCAGCGTGGACAGCCCCACTGTCAAAGAGTTTCCCATTACCACCGACAATCTTTCCCTGCGTGGCTGGAGCCTTGCGGAGGGATACTTCTTCGGCTCTACCGAGCTGAACATCGACAAGCTGACCCTGGAAGGTCCTACCCGCGCGCTGGAAAAAGTTGCCGACATCCAACTGCGTACCGACGTGATCGGTGCGGCAGACGGCACCTTCTCGGTGACCGCTACCCCCTATCTGCTGGATGCGGAGGGCAACGTGCTTACCGATAACCGGATTAACATTCAGGAAAAGAATCAAGTAGAAGCCCGTATTGAGGTGCTGAAGTCCAAAACCGTTCCCTTGACGGTGGCCGGTAAGTACGGCTATCTCACCGCCGATCAGGTTCGTGTGACACCGAGTACGGTAGTCATCACCGGCGATCCCAAGGCGGTAGACGCCGTGGACGCTCTCCTGCTGGGCGAGGTGGATGAAACCACTCTCAAGGGCGACGAAAAGCGCAACTATGCCGTTAAGGCTGACGGTCTCAGCGTTACCGACGGCAACGGGCAGGCTGTGAGTGCAGCAGATGCGCAGTTCCTGCTCCACGATCTTCCCACCCGTACGGTGGAGGGCGTCGTGGTATGGCGCGGCGAGCAGATTGCAGGTACGGTCAGCGTTACCGTTCGTGCAGTGGGCGCCGATGCGGCTGCGCAGATGCAGGCATTGCAGGCAGGACAGATCGCCGTTTACTCCGATCTTACCGCCGATGAGGGCGACACCTCCGCTATGACGGTGGTCTTCTCCGAATTCTTCCGCGGTGCGGTTTACGTCATCGGACTGGATGGCTATCAGGCAGGCGCGCCAAAAGTGGAGGACGATCTTCCTAAGATTGACCCTCCCGTGGTAGACGAGGCGCCCGAAACGATCCCCCCCACAACTGTTGAACAATCTACGGAGGCAGCCGGATGAAGCTGCTTCTCCATAACGTCAAAGCTACCCTCGATGATCCCGAGGGTAGCGCTATCTCTTCTGCGGAAGAAAATCTCCGACGGGCAGGCATTTCGGCGGCCTCGCTGACTATCACCAAGCGATCGGTAGATGCCCGCAAGAAAAACGAGATCTGCTACGTCTGCTCGGTTGTAGCCGAGGTGAAGAAGGCGCCTACCCCAAAGCAGCTGCAAAAGCTGGGGGCGGTAGTCCTCAAGGAGGACGAACTGATCCCTGCGGGAGCGGTGAAAATCCGTCCCGAAAACGCTCCCCGTCCCGTGATCATAGGTTTTGGCCCTGCGGGAATGTTTGCCGCGCTTCTGCTGGCAGAGGAGGGACAGCGTCCCATCGTGCTGGAGCGAGGGGACGACGTTTACACCCGTGCATCCCGTGTGGAGGAATTTCTCCGCACCGGACTGCTGGACACGCAGTCCAATATTCAGTTTGGCGCAGGCGGTGCAGGCACCTTTTCCGACGGCAAGCTGATTACCCGTATCAACGATTCCAAATGCAGTTACGTTCTGCGCAGACTGTGCGAGTTTGGCGCAGATCCCGATATTTTAGTCAACGCCCGTCCCCACATCGGCAGCGACCGTCTGCCTGCCGTGGTGGAAGGCATTGCAGAGCGCATCCGCTCTCTGGGCGGTGAGATCCGCTACCGCACCCGTCTTACCGGTATTCGTACCGGCATCCGAGGCGAGGTGGTTGCCGCTGTCACCGAGAACGGTGAGATTGCCACCGATACCGTGGTGCTGGCCATCGGTCATTCTGCCCGTGATACCTACCGCTATCTCATCGACGGCGGTTATACCATCGAGGCGAAGCCCTTTTCGGTGGGCGTGCGGATCGAGCATCTGCAAGAAGACGTCAACTATGCAATGTACGGTGCGGCGGCAGAAAAACTGCCTCCCGCCGAATATAATCTCTCCTATCGGGAGGGCGATCGGGGTGTGTACAGCTTCTGTATGTGTCCCGGCGGAACGGTTATGGCGGCGGCCTCGGAAGAGGGCGGCGTTGTGACCAACGGTATGTCCAATTCCGCCCGTGATGGGCGCAATTCCAACAGCGCGCTGGCAGTGTCGGTACTGCCCTCCGATTTCGGCGGCACTCCCGACGGTGCCATCGAGTTCCAGCGCAAGCTGGAGCGGGCGGCATTTATGGCAGGCGGCCGCAATTACAACGCACCTCTGCAAACGGTAGGCGATTTCCTTGCCTGCAAGCAGGGAAGTGCTCCCACCCGAATCGCTTCCACCTATCGTGGCGGCGACCACTATACCCTTTGCGATCTGCACAATCTGCTCCCCTCCTTTGCGGGAGATCTGCTGGCCACCGGTATTCGCCGATTTGCCCGCCAGATTGAAGGGTTCGACGCTCCCGACGCTCTGCTGACGGGCTTGGAAACCCGCACCTCCGCTCCTCTGCGCATTCTGCGCGGAGTTGATCGCCAATCACCGGGGCATCCCGGACTTTATCCTTGTGGAGAGGGTGCAGGCTATGCAGGCGGCATTACCTCTGCCGCTACCGACGGTCTGGGTACCGCCCTTGCCATTTTGTACGGCGTATCCCATTGATGCGCCCTCCGATTATCTCACTTTAGTATCCTATCGAAAGGAGGAATCTTATGGACAGCGAAAAGATTTGGCGCCCCCGTACGGAGCGTCCCGATGCCGCCGTGGTGCGAGCACTGTCTGCGGAGCTGGGGCTGTTGCCGCTGACGGCAGAGCTGTTGGCTATTCGTGGCTATACTACCCCCGATGCTGCCCGTGAGTTCCTCTCTCTGACTGCAGAGTATCACGATCCCTTCCTCCTGCCCGATATGCAGGCGGCCGTTGAGCGGGTATCGCTGGCCATCGACCGCCGTGAGCAGATTGCCGTGTACGGCGACTACGACGTGGATGGCGTTACCTCCACCGCAACCTTGATGCTGTGGCTGCGCTCTATGGGTATGAATCCCATCTCCTACATCCCCGACCGAGAGAGCGAGGGCTACGGAATGTCGGTCAATGCACTGGATCGGCTGAAGGAGCAGGGCGTGAGCCTGATTCTCACCGTGGACAACGGCGTGACCGCCATCGAAGAGGCGGCTCATTGCAAAGAAATCGGGCTGGATTTGGTGATTACCGATCACCACGAGTGTCACAGCGAAGGGGATGCGGGAGTGATTCTCCCCGATGCCATTGCGGTGGTAGATCCCAAACGTCCCGACAGCAACTATCCTTTTGACGGATTGGCAGGCGTGGGCGTTGCCCTGAAGCTGGTTTCGGCGGTGGAGATTTACCGCCATCCCGGAGAGGATCGAAATCTCGTGCTCCGATCGGTATTTCGAAGCTATATTGATCTTGCCGCTATGGGAACCGTAGCGGACGTGATGCCTCTGGTTGATGAAAACCGCTTCATCGTGAGCCGAGGCTTACAAATGATGGAAAAGCGCCCCCGTGTGGCGGTGACCGCACTTTTGGATGCGGTAGCCAAGGAAAAGGGAAGCGCTGTCCCCGAGGTGAGCGCTACGCTCATCGGTTATACCCTCGCTCCCCGCATCAATGCGGCAGGGCGAATGGAGAGCGCTAACGCCGCTCTTCGATTGTTCCTCTGCTCCCCCGAAGAGGCACCTGCCGCCGCAGAGTATCTGTGCGACTGCAACCGACGCCGCAGGGAAGAGGAGGATCGCATCTTCCGGCAGGCCGAGCGAGCCCTTGCCGGTTCTGCTCCCAAGCACTCCATCGTGCTGGGAGGCGATGATTTCTGCGCAGGCGTGGTTGGCATCGTAGCCGCCAAGCTGTGCGAGCGATACGATAAACCCGCCATCCTCCTCTCCTTTGACGGCGAGGTTGGCAAGGGATCGGGACGCGCCCCGGAGGGCGTGGATCTGGTGGGCGCACTGGAACAGTCTGCCGATCTGCTGATCCGTTACGGCGGTCATACCGCAGCGGCAGGACTCACCGTTCACCGTGACTTTCTGGAGGCTTTTGCCCGGCGATTTGATGAGATCGTTTCCACCGCCACCCGTCAGATGCCGGTGAGAGAGTACGATCTCCCCCTCACCCCCTCTCAAATGACCATTCGGGCAGCCCGTGAATTGGCACTTTTGGAGCCTTGCGGGGCAGGCAATCCCCTCCCCCTCTTTTGCTGGGAGAATGCGGTGGTGGATTCGATTCTGCCGATGGGTGAGAAGCATACCAAGCTGATTTGCTCGGGCGAGGGAGTTGCCCATCCCGTGTTGCTCTTCGGTACCCCCCGAAATCTGCTGGACGTCTTCCCCGGTGATCGGATCGACCTGCTCCTTGAGCTGTCGGTGAACGAGTTCCGCGGTAATACCACCCTTCAGCTGATCTGCCGCAGCTGCCGTCTCTCTGCGGGACAGATG
>JAFTMF010000074.1 GCA_017452565.1 Clostridia bacterium | reverse complement strand
GAACTGTTCGCACCCTCCCGTAGGGCGGGGGCTTGCTCCCGCCGTCTACCGGAATAACGCGAATTTCACCTCTGTCCACAATGAAAACACGATCACATCCAACCGTTTCATAGCGCGAGGAGCAGAAACTACGGCGGTGGGAGCAAGCCCCCGCCCTACAATTGAATCTTCATTGTTCCCAAGGAGACTTTATGAAAATCACCACTTTAGGCTATCTCATTCACGACGGCTCCTATCTGATGCTCCATCGCACCAAGAAGGCGGTCGATCCCAATCACAACAAATGGATCGGCGTGGGCGGTCACGTGGAAAACGGAGAGACTCCCGACGAGTGCTTTATCCGCGAGGTCAGCGAGGAGACGGGTCTGACCCTCGGCTCCCTGCGGCTGCGGGGCATCGTCACCTTCATCTCCAGCGAATGGGAGGATGAGCTGATGTTCGTCTACACCTCCGACGATTTTTCGGGCACGCTCATCGAATGCAACGAAGGCGATCTGGCGTTCATCCCCGTGGATCGCATCCTCTCGCTCCCCCTTTGGGAGGGCGACCGTATCTTCCTTCGCGAGCTGATGGAGGATGCTCCCTTCTTTACCCTGAAACTCAAATATCAAGGCGACACGCTGATCGAATCGGTGCTGGACAGATCGCCTCTGTAAGAAATCACGAAAGGATTTTTAGAAAATGAGCAAAATCATTGGAAATTCCCTGCCGAATATTCCTTGGCAGGACAAGCCCGAGGGCTGCGAAGAGCCCGTTTGGCGCTACGACCGGAACCCCATCATCGGACGTCATCACTTCTTCAAGGCAAATAGCATCTTCAACAGCGCCGTCGTTCCCTTTAAGGACGGCTTCGCCGGTGTCTTCCGCTGTGATGACAAAGCAGTGCGGATGAACCTCTTCGTGGGCTTCTCCAAGGACGGCATCAACTGGAACATCTCCGACACCCCCATCGAAATGGAGGGCGAGGCAGACGTCACCCGTTTCGAATACCGCTACGATCCCCGTGTGATCTTCATCGAAGATCGCTATTACATCACTTGGTGCAACGGCTACCATGGCCCCACCATCGGCATCGCCT
Organism: Clostridia bacterium; assembly: GCA_017452565.1. Lineage (GTDB taxonomy): Bacteria > Bacillota > Clostridia > Oscillospirales > CAG-272 > CAKSQF01. Next base: position 23,490 of record JAFTMF010000074.1, on the reverse strand, counting down.
ACACCTTCGATTTCAAGAAGTTCTATCAGATGGAGAACGCTTTCTTGCCCTACAACCGCAACGGCGTCCTCTTCCCCCGCAAGATTGGCGGCAAGTATATGATGCTCTCCCGTCCCAGCGACACCGGTCACACCCCCTTCGGCGACATCTTCCTCTCCGAATCTCCCGATCTGACCTATTGGGGACGTCATCGCCACGTGTTCGGCCCCGCTCCCTTTGATCAGTCGGCTTGGCAGTGCACCAAGACCGGTGCAGGCCCCTGCCCTATCGAGACTGACGAGGGTTGGCTTCTCATCTATCACGGCGTGATCACCACCTGCAACGGCTACGTCTACCGTATGGGCGCTGCCATCCTTGATATCGACGAGCCTTGGAAGGTGAAGTATCGCACTCAGTTCTACATTCTGGGGCCCGAGATGCCCTACGAGCAGAATGGCGACGTTCCCAACGTCACCTTCCCCTGCGCGGCGCTCACCGATGCCGACACCGGAAGAATCGCCATCTACTACGGCTGTGCAGACACGGTTACCGGTCTGGCATTCACCACCGTGGACGAGCTGGTAGCGTACACCAAGAAATACAGCTTCTGAGCATACACGGCTACTCCGAGTGGGGTAGCCGTTTTCTTTAGCCCTCCCCCTTGGGGAGGGTGGATCGGACGGAAGCCGAAGGCGGAGTCCGAGACGGGAGAGGTACGTGGCGGCGTATAAACTCGCGCCGAAAGGGAGAGCCGTTTTCTTTCGCCCTCCCATCTCCCCGTCCGCACTCTCGCTGTCTGACCTCTCCCGTCTCGGTTCTCGCCTGCGGCGATCCCGAGCCACCCTCCCCAGAGGGGAGGGCTCGCGTTTGTGCAAATTGACTATATTTGATAAATCAATTTTAGGCAGTATAGACGATTGGTAGATTCAAAAAAACTTTTCAAAAACCCATTGACAAGTGTAAAAAGTTGGCTATAATAAGGGTGCAATCGAGAGAGTGCGTGGCGGCTCGGTTGCCCGATCAGCATGTGGCTGCGGATTTTTGAAGAATATATGAGAGGCCACGCAAGGCGAAAATTGTACGCCTGTTCTTCGATTGGAGGAATACAACTATGATTTGCAATCAGAAATACCTTTACAAGATCAACCTGGACACCGGCGCAGACGTTGCGCGCTTCAACCGCATTGCGTCTCACCTTAGCGGAAAAGTAACGCTGGTCAGCGGTGATCGCCGCCTCAATGCGAAAAGCCTGCTGGGCGTCCACCTGGCAAGAATCGCTTGGGATGAAATTTGGGTCGAATGTGACAGCGACTGCTACTTCGAGCTGCGTGACTTCATCGTCGAGTAAACCCACCTACGGGGGAATCCCCCACACTGATTTTTCAGCGAGAACGAATCCGTTCTCGCTTTTTTTGTTATCTGCTCACCGATTGGACGGTGTTTATCGGCTTTTTCGGCTTTTCTCCCTTGACGAATCTGTAAAATGACAGTATAATGAATATAACAAGTCCGGTTTTGTCTATTGGAGGTATTTATGAAAAAACTGCTGCCCGTCCTGTTTTTGTTAGCGACCCTTCCCCTCCTCTTCGCTTGCACGAAAACACCCGCCACCACTACCGGCACTACCACTGCCGATACACAACAAACGCCCGATCCTGCGACCATCGAGCTGTTCATCAACGAAAACCAACTCGCAAACTACACCATCGTTTATGCGAAAAGCCCCTACGATGCCCGCACGGCTCGCTCCTTTACCACCGAGCACGATTTCTTCAAGCTCATCGCCAATGATATTGCCAATCGGATTTATGCCCAGACCGGCGTAGCGCTCCCCGTCCGGAAGGACACCGCTACCGAGGAAGGCGCCTTTGAGATTCTGGTGGGCCCCACCAACCGCGCCGAGAGCGATCCCATCGACAAGCTGGACGTTTACAAAACCTACGTGAAGGTTGTAGGCTCCAAGCTGGTGGTGGGCGGCGGCTACGATTCCACCTTTTACACCGGCAATCTGAAAACCTCCTACTGCTTTGCGTCCACTTACCACGCTTGGGATGCGGTCGAGGCATTTCTGAGCGCTTGCATTGAGGACGGAAGCGATGCCGCTTATCTTCCCGACGGCTCCGATTTGTCCGGCCGTGCCAGTCTAACCACCGTTGCCTGTATTGGCGACAGCATCACCGAGGGCTACCTCGCCTCCGACTGGAACCTCCACTCCTATCCCGCCGTTCTCCAGCGGATTCTGTGGAAAGATCATCTGATAATCAATCTGGGCAACAGCGGCAGAACCATGCGGGACGATTTAGGCAATCACTACCGCGGCACTGCTCAGCACACCGCACTGCGCCGTCACGCTACCCTCTTTGACTACGCTCTGATTATGCTGGGCACCAACGACTCCTACTTTGACCGCACCTGGCCCTCCACCTCCGACGAGCTGTACCTCTCCTCTGCCGACAAGCTGGTGAAGGATCTCACCGACAAGAATAAGGACGTGCAGGTAGTAGTGATGAACTGCCCCGTTTACTATGGCAACGAAGGATCGGGCAGTCCCCACGTTCGTGCACTGCAGAACACCCTCCCCGATCGGCTCACCAAGCAGGGCGTCAACGCTACCTTCTTCGATATGCACAAGTTCACCGCCGACAAGGTGGGCAGAGCCAACTTCCCCGATCTGCTGCATCCCAACGATAAGGGCTACGCCATTATGGGCGAGGGCGTATCGGAGCTGATTCTGGCGCTGGATGCGGGAACTTATGAGTACACCCTTCCCGAAGTGGAGGGCGGCGAGCTGCTTTCTCCTCCCACCCGTGTGGAAATCGCAGAGGGTGCGGAGAACATTTTAGGGCTGGATCTGTCCGAGGTTTATCCGCTCTCCTCCGGCAAGTATACCGGCTGGCATATGCCCGGCACGCCTTATCTGTTTATGGATCTGAACGTCTTCTCGGGCTACACCATCACCAACATCGAAATCCCCGTGGTTTCGGTGGAAAAGGGAGATAAATATACCGTTTCGGTGGTGAAATACAGCCATCCCAAGGTCACCGAAACGCTGAAAACCTACACTCTCACCGCCGATTATAACGCCGGTGCCGGTTGGGCAGGCTTTGGCGGTCTCTCCATCGAAGTTCCGGAGGGCTACACCCTCGCCTTCGGCGCAGCCTCCGACACGCTGATCCCCCTCTACGTCACCGTTCCCACCACCGGTTATACCTTCTACGGATGCAATAATAACAGCATCAACACCGGTGCTACGCTGGCATTCAACGTATACGGAACCAAATAAGCCCAATCGGTGGAAGAAGCCTGTTCTTCCACCGATTTTTTGCATCACACTTTCGACGGCTGTCCTCTCGCCATCTTACCTCTCCCGTCGCTTGGCGACTCCCCTCCCCAAAGGGGAGGGCTCAGTCTGTCGAAAAGTATTCATTAGAAAGACGCATTAGCAATATGCACAAACCAAAGCCTTCCCCTCCGATGTAGTTCGCCGTAGGCGTGACGGAAGAGGTCTACCGCACAAAAACTACGAAATACCTCTCCCGTCGCTTGGCGACTCCCCTCACCCAATGGGGAAGGCTTGGGCTAGGCTTTTTTTGCAAAAATCTGCCTCGGGGCTTGCTTTTTTGGACGGATCGTGTTATACTACAATAGAAGAATTATAAGCACCGAAAGGATTTCATATATGCGCCGCACACTCATCGTACTTTGCACCGCCCTGCTGACGCTGGTTTTGGCTTCCTGCACCCTGCAGATGGGCTATCCCGAAGATTTCACCTCCACCACTACCGTTGACAGCAATCTGAAAGCCCCTGCTACTACCACTCCCAAGCAGACCACCACCGTCAAGACTGTTAGCACCACTACGAAAAAGCCCGACACCCCGGAGCAGAAGCCTCAGACTACCACCGATGGTCAGCCCAAACCTCCTGCCACTACCACCACTAAAAAGCCCGATTCCACTCACCCCTTCAAGGATGAAACGGTAACGGTTACCTATCCTGCCAAAACCGAAAACGGCGGCAAGACCTACTCCGGTCTGCCTCCTATGGCCGACGTCACCTACACCGTGGTGGATCCGCTGAACAAGCTGGGGATTTCCACCCAGTCCTTCGCCCACTCCTTCGGCGCCGCTAAGGACGGAAAGCCTCACCACATCTCCGTGGATAATCAGGCTCGCTTTGACGAGTACGGCTACAGCACGCTGACTTGGGACAACAAAACCGAAGAAAAGGTGCTCTATCTCACCTTCGACTGCGGTTACGAATACAAGAATTTCACCTCCCTGATTCTGGATACCTTGAAGGAGAAGGACGTCCCCGCAACCTTCTTCTGCACCCTCCCCTTCCTGAAGGAAGTTCCCGAAACGGTAGCCAGAATGATCAACGAGGGACACAACGTGGGCAACCACAGCGTCACCCATCCCTCCGACTGCTCTGCCCTCTCCCGTGAGGAGCTGGCCAAGGAGCTGCTGGGCGTTCACAACCATCTGCGGGTGAATTTCGGCTACGAAAGCAAGTATTTCCGCTTCCCCTCCGGTAAGTACGCTCCCAACTCCTTGGAGCTGGTACAAAGCATCGGCTACCGCAGTGTGTTCTGGTCTATCGCTCACGCTGACTACGATACCGAAAATCAGCCCGGCGTGGATAAATCCTTCCAAACCGTCAGCTCCCGACTCCATCCCGGTGCGGTGATTCTGCTCCACTCCTGCTCCTCCGATAACGTGGAGATGCTGGCCGATCTCATCGACTACGCAAGAGCGCAGGGCTACGAATTCCGCTCGCTGGACGATTACGAATACTGGGATCAGTAATCGCATATATTTTTCAAAAGTTTACAAGGGCTGTGGCACGCCGATGGCAAGCGACAGCCCTCAACCGATAGGTGATTCTATGAAAACCATAACCGATAAGCTCCGCACTTGGGCCGAGATTGACCTTGGTGCGCTGGAGCATAATTTTGAGGCTGCCCGCCGTCATTTGCCCGATTCTATGAAGCTGCTGGTGGTATTGAAGGCCAACTCCTACGGCCACGGTGCGGTACGCATCGGACGGCTTCTGGAGGGGCGCGCCGATTATTTTGCCGTTGCCTTCACCGACGAGGCGCTGGAGCTGCGCCACGCAGGGCTGGAGACTCCCATCCTGCTGCTGGGTCACGTGCCTCACTCCGACTTCCCTATGATGGTGAAGTACGATATTTCCGCTACGATGGACGATCTCAACGAGGCAAAGCTCCTCTCCGAGGCCGCCGTCGCCGCAGGAAAGACCGCAAAGGTACATATTGCGCTGGACACCGGTATGACCCGCATCGGCTTCGATTGCAGTAACGCTTCGCTGGATGCCATCGCCGCAATCAAAGCACTCCCCGGCATCGAGGTAGAGGGCATCTACAGCCACTTTGCCGCCGCCGACTGTGCCGATCAGAGCTATTCCCACCTGCAGCTGGAGCGATTTGTGGATTTCTGCCATCGGCTGGAGGCGAGGGGGATTCACATTCCCATTCGCCACATCCAGAACAGCGCCGGCATCATCGAGCTGGCCACCGATTTTGAGATGGCACGGGAGGGCATCATCCTCTACGGAATGCATCCCTCGGGCGAGGTAAATCTTGACCGCATCGGCGGAATCCGCCCCGTGATGAGCTTCAAAACCCACGTAGTATTCGTGAAAACCGTTCCTGCCGGCACTCCCGTCAGCTACGGCTGTACCTATATCACTCCCCGCGAGACCCGCATCGCCACCCTTGCGGTAGGCTATGCCGACGGTCTGCCCCGTCTGTGGTCGGGCAAGGGACGAGTGCTCATCGACGGCAAAGAGGCTCCCATCATCGGGCGCATCTGTATGGACCAGTGTATGGTAGACGTCACCGATCTCCCCGGCGTTGCGGTAGGTGACAGTGTCACCCTCTTCGGCGTGGACGGCGAGGCGGTGCTATCCGCCGACACGCTGGCCGAGACCATCGGCACCATCGGCTACGAGCTGGTGTGCAACATCAATCCCCGTGTGCCGAGGGTGTACGTGAAGGATGGGAAGTTTGACTCCATCGACCGGGAATTGCCGGTGGACTGAGGATTTGAAGGGAAACTTTTTGTAAAAAGTTTCCCTTCACCCTTCAAAAACTTCTATAAAGCCTGACGAGTACTCGTCAGGCAGCGGAAATACGGTCGCACCCAAATGATGAATAATAGTTTATTGAATTGAAAGGATGTATTATCATGAAAAAACTACTTGCACTTCTTCTTTGCACCGTGGTAATGCTCCCTGCCGGCTGCCGTCCCAAGGAACCGCTGGATGTAATCCGCGAGCGGCTTTCTGAGGATTGCTCACTTCGCATCTCCTCTAACTATATGAACCTCGGTATCAATGGATACTCTCACGAAATTGCGCAAGAGTTCGGAAAAGACGGTACCTTCCATTTTATCGATTCCAGACACCATTGGGATCACACTGCCGACTATGACAGTGCTGAAAAAAGAGAGTATTATTACCGTTATGAAAACAAATCCCTTGTTTGCTACTTGAGAATCAACGAAGAAGAAATCCAGCGAACGGTTCTTTCTAAGAAAGAAGAAGAGGGTATTTTCGCATCTCAAAAGCTGTTCCACGGAGCAGAGGGCCTGCTTCCCTCTTATATGAAAGACTTCACCGACAAGGGTGAGCATTCCGCTACCGGTCTGCGAGAATTCACCTTCAAAATTCCCGTGGAACAGGAAATTCAGCAGGAATCGCTTCTGTCCACTTATCTGCAAACCGCCTTCTCGCTGTATGGTAGAGAGTACGATCCCGATATGAAGCTGTACGTTAGCTGCCTATTGGAAGTGGAAAAGGATACCTTACATCCGGTGCGGATGACCTACGATTTCAGCGAAATCAAACCTTATGTATTGTCCGAGGGTGCGCTCAGCGGAGAAGACGATTTGGAGACGAATCTGATGACTCTCACCTACGAATTTAACTATGAGATTCCCAAAACCATTCCCGTTCCCGACACCTTCAAAGACACCGTAGCGAAATAACCGCAACCAGCCTCCTTTGGGAGGCTGGTTTTTTCAGATCCCACAGGCGGGCGCGCACTGTGTGCCCCTACGAAATAGGTGCAACCTCTCCCCCAATCACTTTATTCTCAATTTTAAGAATGATTATTATTCCTAAATATGAATAAATTGTAACAAATGAAAAAAATGCGCTAATTTGCTTGACAAATCATTTGATTCGTGTTATACTTGAGATGCAAAAAGATGAGGCAAAAAGGGTCGTCGGATTATGAAGAATCCGGCGGGTCTGCCCAATCTAATACTACCGAAGGACTGTATGAAGACAGCCCCCGGAAATAAAGGAGAATGAAAATATGGCAGCATTCGAACAGTGGAAAGGTTTTAAGGGTATTATCTGGAAAGATGAAGTAGATACCCGCGACTTTATCCAGAAGAACTACACCCCCTACGACGGCGACCATTCTTTCCTGGTTGGTCCCACCGAAGCAACCGATAAACTCTGGGGTGCTCTCCAGGCACTGCAGAAAGAGGAGCGCGCAAAAGGCGGCGTCCTCGACATGGATACCGACATCGTATCCACTATCACCTCCCATGCTCCCGGTTACATCAGCGAAGAGCTGAAGGACCTGGAAAAGGTTGTTGGTCTGCAGACCGACAAGCCCCTGAAGCGTGCGTTTATGCCCTTCGGCGGCATCAAGATGGCTGAGGAGTCCTGCACCACCAACGGCTATACTCCCTCCCCCGAGCTCCACAAGATCTTTACCGAGTATCACAAGACCCACAATCAGGGCGTATTTGATGCTTACACCCCCGAGATCCGTGCTGCCCGTAAGCACAAGATCATCACCGGTCTGCCCGACACCTACGGCCGCGGCCGTATCGTTGGCGACTACCGCCGTGTTGCTCTGTACGGTATCGACTTCCTGATGCAGAAGAAGTTCGAGGACTACAACAACTGCGGTAACGGCACCATGACCGATGACATCATCCGTCAGCGTGAAGAGATCACCATGCAGTACAACGCCCTCAAGCAGATGAAGATGATGGCTGCATCCTATGGTTTCGACATCTCCAAGCCCGCTGCAAACGCAAGAGAAGCTGCTCAGTGGCTGTACTTCGGCTACCTGGCTGCGATCAAGACTCAGAACGGCGCTGCAATGTCCGTAGGCCGTGTTTCCACCTTCCTTGATATCTACATCAAGAGAGATATGGACGCAGGCATCCTCACCGAGTCCGAGGCACAGGAGATCATCGACCACTTCACCATGAAGTGCCGTATGGTTAAGTTCGCTCGTATCCCCTCCTACAACCAGCTCTTCTCCGGCGACCCCGTATGGGCTACCCTGGAAGTGGGCGGTATGGACGTAAACGGCCGTTCTATGGTTACCAAGACCGACTACCGTTTCCTCCACACTCTGGAGAACATGGGCCCCTCCCCCGAGCCTAACATGACCGTTCTCTACTCCGCTCGTCTGCCCGAGAACTTCAGAAGATACGCTGCTTACATCTCCATTGAGACCAGCTCCGTACAGTACGAAAACGACGACGTTATGCGTCCTATCTGGGGCGATGACTACTCCATCTGCTGCTGCGTATCCGCAACTCAGACCGGTAAGGAGATCCAGTTCTTCGGCGCTCGTGCAAACCTGGCTAAGTGTCTGCTCTACGCGATCAACGGCGGTGTAGACGAAAAGGCTCGCGTACAGGTAGCTCCCGAGTACGCTCCCATCACCTCCGAGTACCTTGATTACGATGAAGTAATGAAGAAGTACGACGTAATGATGGAATGGCTGGCAGGTCTGTACGTTAACACTCTGAACCTGATCCACTATATGCACGATAAGTACTACTACGAGGCAGCCGAGATGGCTCTCATCGATACCGACGTTCGCCGTACCTTCGCAACCGGTATCGCAGGCTTCTCTCACGTAGTTGACTCTCTGTCCGCTATCAAGTACGCTAAGGTTAAGGTTATCCGCGATGAGACCGGCCTGGCTGTTGATTACGCCGTTGAGGGCGATTTCCCCAAGTACGGTAACGACGACGACCGCGCAGACGATATCGCAGTATGGCTGCTGAAGACCTTCATCACCAAGGTTAAGAAGCATCACACCTACCGCGACTCCGAGCCTACCACCTCTATCCTTACCATTACCTCTAACGTAGTATACGGTAAGGCTACCGGTTCTCTGCCCGACGGCAGAAAGGCCGGCGAGCCCCTGTCTCCCGGTGCGAACCCCAGCTACGGCGCTGAAACCAGCGGTCTGCTGGCATCTCTGAACTCTGTTGCGAAGCTGCCCTACCACCACGCACTGGACGGCATCTCCAACACTCAGACTATGAACCCCGATGCTCTCGGCCACAACCAGGAAGAGCGCATCGCTAACCTGGTAAACGTTCTGGACGGTTACTTCTCTCAGGGCTCTCATCACCTGAACGTAAACGTCTTCGGTACCGACAAGCTGATCGATGCTATGGAGCATCCCGAGAAGGAAGAGTACGCTAACTTCACCATCCGTGTATCCGGATATGCAGTTAAGTTCATCGACCTGACCCGTGAGCAGCAGCTGGACGTTATCGCCAGAACCTGCCATGAGTTCCTGTAAGCCTACTCCCGGCTTCGTCCACTCGACCGAAACTTTCGGTCTTGTGGACGGACCGGGTGTCCGTGTTATTGTATTTCTGCAGGGCTGTCCCATGCGCTGCCGCTACTGTCACAATCCCGACACTTGGGCGGTACATACGGGAAAGACCTATGAAGCAGAGGAGTTGCTACAGAAAGCGCTCCGCTACCGCACCTATTGGAAGGAAGCGGGCGGCATCACCGTATCGGGCGGCGAGCCTATGATGCAGGTGGATTTCGTCGCTACCCTGCTCAAAGCTGCCAAGGCTGAGGGCGTGAACACCGCTATGGACACTTCGGGCATCGTATTCACCAGAAACGAGCCTGCCTTCTCCAAGACCCGTGAGATGCTGTCCTATGTAGATTTGGTGCTGCTGGATCTCAAGCACATTGATGACGAGGCACACAAAGAGCTCACCGGTCACTCCAACGAGGCGGTACTGGATTTTGCCCGCTATCTTAGCGAGATCGGCAAGCCGGTTTGGATTCGCCACGTGCTGGTTCCCGGTGTCAACGATGACGACGAGTCTCTGATCAAGCTGGACGAGTTCATCGCTTCCCTTTCCAACGTACAGCGAGTAGAGGTACTTCCCTACCACACGCTGGGCGTTGCCAAGTGGGAAAAGCTGGGCATCCCCTACACGCTGGAGGGCGTCAAGCCCCCCAATGCCGAGAGCATTGCCCGTGCAAACGAGATTTTGCGCACCGAAAGCTACGACGGATATTTGAAATAAGAAAAAAGAACGCAAGGATATTGACGCCTTGCGTTCTTTATGTTATAATATGAATACACCATTGATAGTAAGAGGTGTTTGAATGAAACTTCCCGCATCCGCAACCTACCGTTCGCCCCGTATCAGCAAGCGAACCCTTCGCTTTGCGTGGATCGCTTGGTTTTTTCACATCGGATGGGTTCTTCTTTCCATTTTTATCCGGAGTGAAGCTATTTTTCTGCCCTTTCTTGTGTTTTTTATCATTCTACTTTCGGAAGCAGCTCTTTCCGGCGCACTGCATAGAGACCTACCGGAAACTGAGCCGAGTCCGCCCCGTGACCGGATCGATGTATGTTTGAACACGGTGATGGTAGCTTCATTGCTACTTGCCGCTTTCTGTTTCGGTATGCTGCTTCTCAACAAAGGCGGGCCCGAACAAATCGACGGCATCTACTACGTTGTCAATCACGGCGACATTATTCGTGAGATTTCGAGAAACTATTATCTCTTCCTCTCCTTCTGCGAATCGCTGCTGGCATCGGCAGGAACACTGGGGATGCACACGCCCCTTCTGCATCGCATCCGAAATCTGTGTCGACTGCAAAACGAAATGGCCCGTTAATTTTGAATACCCACTATCGAAAAACCTGCTGAACGCATTCGTTCAGCAGGTTTTCGTTTAGTCCAAGTATTTGTCAACAAGCTGTTGGAGTTCTTCTTGATCGCAACGGCATTGATTGTCAAATAGATACTCTGTGCGTTTATGGAAATGGGGATGATTGGAGGCGCCTTCCGACTGGGTACAAAAATTGGTAAGGATATCGGTGCTACCGTCCTTGAACACGATGCGTAATCCATTACCGCTCGCCAAAGACATTTGCGGATCTCCCGTCGGATAGATCACATGCCAATACCGCAATTGGCTCAAATCCTGCAACAGTGGGAGCATTGTCTCCTCATCGAAGGTCTGCAGGACTTCGATATTCAGCTCGTCTTGATCGTTGTAGGAGACTTCCACAATCTCCACCCGGGCAATCTGATCGGTCATTTCGGTATAATCGTAATAGAAATCACCGAGATCGCTGACAACACCGATGGCTATCATTACAAGTCCAACTACGAATGCCAATGCCAACAGTATTCCTGCGCAAAGCACACCAAATCTCAGCGGATTCAGGATTATATAATTGCGTATTCTTCGAAAGAATTGTTTCATCGTAAATCCCCCGGTTCGCTAAATCCATTTAGAAAAACATCGTGATTCCCCATACTGCCAGCGCCAAACCCACGGGCAGGAGCAGGCCGTAGATCTGCATCGCACGGGTGAAGGCGGTGGGGATGAAGGTGAGGGGCTTCTCTTTATCCCACAGCAGCTCGATCATATATCCGTTGGCATATTTCTGCGCCATAGGGATCACCGATACGCCGCGGACCTTTTTGCCGCCTACCTCGTACTCGGCAACCGCCGCCCAGCCGGAGGGCATCTTGGCAGATACCTCCATCTTTCGGCTGTCTACCACCCGTCCCATCGCCTTGACGCTGGTGCGACGGATTTTCAGATACTTCATCCAAAAGTTAAAGCCAAAGAATGCCAGTGCCAGACCGGCAAATAACAGCAGATATTTCATACCGACACCGAAGCCTTAGTTCTTAGGCTCGTCGATACGGGTGTAGAGAATCGGAACCTCGCCCAGCGTGAAGGTCTCGGGCAGGGTGACGGGATTCCAGCTGAGCTGTTCGATATTCAGCACCTTCGCCAGCTTCTCACAGCCCTCGGGGATCACGGGCGCAAAGAGGTTTGCCATATTCGCCATCAGATAGATGCAGGTAGCGGTGGTGTTGCCGAAATCGGTGAGCTCCTCTGCCTTTGCCTGTACCCAAGGCTTCTGATCGTCGTAATACTTGTTGGCGTACTGGATCAGGGTCACCATATCCTCGGTAGCGGAGCGGAGATCGCCGTTTTCCATCTTCTCGCCCATAGAAGCATACAGACCTTCTACGTGAGCGGCAACGGCGGGATCTACCTTGCCTGCGGGCACTACGCCGCCGAACTTCTTCTTCAGGAAGGAGAGGTTACGGTTCACGAAGTTGCCAAGGCCGCCTGCCAGGAACTTGTTGTAGGTGGAAATCAGATCGGGAATGGAGAAGTTCACGTCACGGCGCTCGGGATTGTAGAGCATAGTGTAGAAACGAACTGCATCCATCGGATAGTTCTCAGCCAGCTCGTGAACAGAGATCAGGTTGCCCTTGGACTTGGACATCTTCTCGTCGTTCATATTCACGTACTCGGAAGAGACGATGTGCGTGGGCAGGCAGAGGCTGCGGTCCATTGCCATCAAGAGTGCGGGGAAAATGACGGTGTGGAAAGGAATGTTGTCCTTGCCGTGAATATAGTAGTTGTTGAGATTGCCGTCCTCGGTCATATACTCGTTAAAGTCGATGCCTCTCTGCTCGGCAACCCACTTACCGGTGGTCATATAGCCCAGCACTGCCTCGAACCAAACGTAGATACGCTTGGACTCGTAGCCCTCAACGGGAACCTCTACGCCCCAATCCAGATCACGGGTAGCCGCTCTGTCGGGCAGTCCCTGCTGGAGGTACTTCTTGGTCTCGTTCACTGCGTTCAGACGCCAGTGGGGAGCCATCTTTTCGGTGAACTCCTCGATGTCCTTCTGGAACTTGGACAGCGCGAACATCAGGTGCTTGTTCATACGGGTGGTGGTAGCGTTTCCGCAGGTGCGGCAACGCTTCTCGGTCATCATCTTGGAGTCGAAGGATGCGTTGCAGTGCTCGCACTGGTCGCCGCGGGTGAGCTTGCCGCAGACGGGGCAATTGCCCTCGATCTCTCGGTCGGACACGAATTTGCCGCAAGTCTCGCAATAGTCCTGCTCCTCGGTAGTCTCGTAGAGATAGCCGTTAGCCTGAATCTTGCGAAGGATGTCCTGCACGCCTGCCTTGTGGTAGTCGGTGAAGGTGGCGGTGTACTTATCGTAGGTGAAGCCCATTGCCTCGAAGTCACGGGTGAACTCTGCGTGGTACTGCTCAGCGATGGATGCGGGGGTTACCTTTTCCCGCTTTGCACGCTCGGTGATGGGAGTGCCGTGGGAGTCGGTGCCCGATACGTAGATCACGTCGTAGCCGCAGAGTCTGCCGAAGCGAGCCAGTACGTCGCCGGGAAGGAGGGCTGCCAAGTGGCCAACGTGAAGAGAGTTATTGGCGTACGGCCAAGCGCCGCCGATAAAGAATCTTTTGTTCATAGTGTATATCTCCGTTTCTGTCTGCTCCACGAAGGATACAGACGGTCATTGATTTGCATATTTATTGTAGTATAGCACAAAATCGGTGAAAATTCAAGTAGATTGAAAAAATATCTGGCAAAATACTCATAGTTTTGCCGTTTTTTTCATAGAAATAGAGCAAATGTCCGCCCGAATGAGATCTATACTGCAAACCGGGAGTCTTTCTATGGCAAAATTCAAGATCTTTCTGAAAAACACCCTGCTTCTCACCCTTACCTCGCTGATTATGCGCACGGTGGGGGTATATTATAACCTCTATCTCACCGACCGTCTGGGCGCCGATGGGATGGGGCTGTTCACCCTCACCGGCTCGGTGTACGGACTGGCCGTGACCCTTGCCACCTCTGCCGTGACGCTGGCCTCCACCCGATTGGTGTCCGAGGCGATGGGCGAATCTGTGGACGGCAAGGAGCGGGAGAGCGGACGGATTCTTGCGGCAATGAAGGTTTGCATCGGGTACAGCCTCTTCATCGGGACGCTGGCAGGAGGGATTCTCCTGCTCTTCTCCGCGCCCATCGGGCGGGTGATCCTCTCCGATGACCGAACCATTCCTTCCCTGCAGCTGTTGGCGATCTCCCTTCCCTTCGTGGCGCTGACCTCGGCGCTGTCGGGCTACTTTACGGCGGTGCGCAGAGTGAGCAAGAACGCCGTGACGATGATCTTCGAGCAGGGGCTGCGGATTGGCTCCACGATGCTGCTCCTCACCTTCTTCACCTCGGGAGGACTGGAAAAAGCCTGCCTTTGGGTGGTGGCAGGAGGCGTGATCGGCAATCTCTTCTCCTTCCTCTACTGCTTCGTTCTGTACCTACTGGATTTGCGGAAATTCCATCGGAAGCAGACCGCCGATACCGACGAGATCGCACCGATGCGGAAAAAGCTGCTGGGGATCGCTCTACCGGTTGCCTTTTCCTCTTATCTGCGGCAGGGGCTGGTGACGCTGGAGCATCTGCTGATCCCTTGGGGGCTGAAGAAAAAGGGGGATTCCCAAAGGGGAGCCCTTGCCACCTATGGCATTATGCAGGGGATGGCACTCCCCGTGGTGATGTTCCCCTACGCCTTTCTGTCCCCCTTTTGCAATCTGCTCATCCCCGAGGTTGCCGAAAAGCGGGCGGCGGGGGACACGGTGGGGGTGCAGGAGATCACAAAGCGGGTCTTCCGCTTCGTGCTTGCAATGGGGATTGGCACGGCGGGGATCTTCCTCTGCCTCTCCTCGGAGTTGGGGACGGTGGTGGCCGACAGCCGAGAGGCGGCGCTCTACATCCGCCTGCTGGCACCATTGGTGCCGATTATGTACTTGGACACGGCGGTGGACAGCATTCTCAAAGGACTGGATGAACAGCTTTTCTGTATGCGGGTGAACATACTGGACTCGGCGCTATCCGTTTTGGTGGTGCTGGTGCTCCTGCCTCGGGTGGGGATTTACGGCTACATCATCGAGATCTTCGCCTGCGAGCTGATCAACGCCTCGCTGTCGGTGATGCGGCTGATGCAGGTGCTGGAGGTGAAGCTGTCGCCCCTTATGCTGATTCGACCGGTTGCCGCCATCTTTGCCGCTACTACCGTGGCACGCTTCGTCTTTGCGCTCATTCTTCCCTATGCCGTCAACGGATGGCATCTGTTTTTGCACGTTTGCATCATTGCTCTGTTTTACGTGGTATTTCTTGCCCTGCCTGCTATATTGCGGCAATTACCCCATCCGAAGCTGACCGCAGTGGCAACGGCTTCCCTTGGAAATGATACGCAGTTCAGCAAAATCGCTAAAATAGACAAGAATTAATCATAAACGTATTGCAATTTGTAGAAATCACTGATATAATATTATGTAGAGTTGCATCATAACAGATGCGACAGATAGAATATAGAAAAAGAGGTAAGAAAATGAAAAAAACAGCAGTTCTGTTGTTGCTTGCCACATTAGTGTCTGCATCTCTCGCCATTTTTACTTCCTGTACGCCTCAAGAGGATACTCAAGCAACCACAACCACCACAGTGACTACTACCACAAAGGATCCCGGAACAATGAACACTCCCAGCAAAGTACAACACAACATCAAGTTGAACAAAGACCTGACAACCATGAAAACCGTTGTCAACGCATCCACCCCTAAAACCGAAGAATATCAAGGATATTCGATGGTCACCTCGGGTGCGGAATGGCAAATCCCCGCCAACGTGGATTATTCTCTTTACGAATTTGTTGGCAGCGGATTCGATCTTTTGGACTATCTGTCCAACGAAGAAAACAGCAGATATCATTCTCACTATGAAAAAGGAAACGTCGTATACTACCGTGTCAATTACGCCATTGAGGACGATCCTATCAAAAAGACCAATCGCAACACAGTTGCCGCAGTCAAAGCACTGGGCGCAAAAATTCAATACAATGCTTCACTGGGGAAACTCTTGGTATATTACCAGCCCTTGGAGATGAAAATGTCCTCTGATTATTCTTCGGTCACCGGTAAATCCGGCGCGATGGCTAAAATCAGCTTCCATACCAGTCTTCCGGTCACCTATCTGGTATCGGTGAGCCGTCAGAAGAATTCTACGGAAGAGGGAAATATTATTTATCACAAGAATCTGGTTCCCACCAAGGCTGCAGACGGCAGCTTCGTCGGGGTTGCCAAATTCACGATTCCCTACACCGAGCCCGGTGAGTATTACATCAACTTCATCAGCAGCGGCAAATGTTTCCAATCCATCCCCTTCACCGTTGAAGCAGGAGAAGATCCCTACAATGACCAATACCATCTGATGTTCGCAGGTGACTGGGATCTCATCACCGATCCGAACTACCAGCAGAATATGAGCGATCTGTTCTATTCGGTATATCCCCGACTGCTGGCAAGATGGGGCACCGGCGTAGAACCTAAGAATATCATCTTCCACGCAGACGTAACCTATGACGGCGTTGCCTACGCTGTGGATAATACCGTTACCGTTGCCACCGACTACGCCAGCGAGAATCCTCACGATCTGGGGTATTTCTCTCACGAGTTGACCCACAACGCGCAGCAGTATAATTTCTACTACGGCGACGAAGCTTGGTGGACCGAAAACTTTGCAACCTACGGCGGTTTCCGTTACTTCCACTGGACCAATCCCAACCACATCCAGCTCTATAACAAAAACGACGAAACCATCTACTTCTGGCCCAGTGATTCCGGAAAAAGCTACGGTCCTTACGGCAACGGATGCAAGTGGTTCTTCGCATATATGGACTATCATTGGCCCACCACCCAAGACGAGAACGGCAACCGTATCAACGGTCTGATTGATACCATCAACTTCGAAATCAAGGACGGCCGTCTCACCGGCGGATCGGATAATCCTTACGATAAGAACAACACCTTCAACAAGATCGTCAAGGAAGTCACCGGTTACGATTGTATGGAAGACATCCGCGCACAGTACGAGGCCGATTTCAAGTCGGGCGCTTGGGACTTCAAGGGATTTGCCGATTACGAAGGCAACTTCATTACCGAAAATCTGCCCTTCGTGGAAAACCCCGTATATCCTATGCTCACCGAGAAGAACCCCGGTGATAAGACTGCTGCCAAACTGGAAACGCCTGTCACCAGCGGTGAGAATCTGGCGCTGGGTGCCACTGTTCCGCAGGTATCGGGCGCTGTCAACTCCAAAGAGCTGGGCGAGTTCTTGGTAGACGGCGATCTGAAAACCAAGTGGTGCTGCACCTCCGGTTCCGCATCCGACAAGACCTATAGCTTGGACGGCACTCTGCAATGGATCGTACTGGATTTGGGCGAAGAAAAGACCTTCAACACCTACACCCTCTACAATACCAAGACCCAGGAAACCGGCGGCAACACCACCGAATGGGAGCTCCTTGTTTCCAACGATGCCAAGAACTGGGTATCGGTAGACTATCAGCCCAACTGTAACGACAACATCGCTTCCTTCAACATCGGTCAGCAGACTGCACGCTATCTCCTCTTCAAGGGATACGTGGTAGACTACGGCGACGGAACGATTCGTCTTTACGAATTCCAGCTGTACAATCAGTGATATGCAAAAGCAATCCCTCCGCAGGTTTCACCTGCGGAGGGATTTTTTCGAATGATGGAGATCGTCTATTCCTCTAACAATTTGCTGAGCATCAGCTTGCAGCCAAGCAGAGTCTCTGCGGCGGCAAGACGTTCTTTGGCGATTTTCTTCTTGTGGGGCTCAATTTTGTCCGAGCGGACGGCACGGAGCATCACGTTTTTGGGTGTTTCCTCCGGGTCGATGAGCTCCACTGCCTCGGCACGGTAGCCTGCGGCTTCCAAGTGCAGGAGACGGATCGCATCGGTGGCGGCATCGCAGAACTTCTGCCCTAAGATGGAGTGACGGAGGATGAAATCGTTCTCCTTGGACTTCACCGTATGGAAAAGCTCGTGGTGACAGCAGGGAGTGGAGAGAATCACCTTCGCACGCTTCTTGATGGCGTATGCCAGCACGATGTCGGTGGCGATATCGCAGGCGTGGAGAGAGATCACCAGATCAATGGCGGTGCCGGGATCGAACTCCATAATGTCCATTGCCAGAAACTCCAAGCCCTCACAGCCCAACACTTCGGCGGTCTGCTTGCAATAGGCGATGACGTCGGCCTTGCGATCCACGCCGTAGAGGTGGACTTCCCTGCCCTTCACGGCGGTGAGATAGTAGTAAACGGCGAAGGTGAGGTAGGATTTGCCGCAGCAGAGATCGCAGACGGTGAGCTTGCCCTCGCGGGGGAGCTTGTCGTAAACGTCATCAAAAAGCTCCACGAAACGGTTGATTTGGCGGTATTTCGCCCGTTTCTTGTCAAATACGCGGCCGTCCTTGTCGCAGACGCCCAGACGGGAGAGAAAATCGGTGTGATCGGCGGCGTCGATGAGGTAGTGCTTCTCTTTGTTGTGGGAGCGCACCTCGGCTGCTTCGGCACAAGCGGAAATCTTGCCGGTGGAGAGCAGCTTGCCCTTCTTGGTGCGCCGCCATTGGATGGTTCCGGTGGTGGCGATGATATTCACCTGCCCAAAGCCTGCGGCAAATTCCGCAAAGGCGGCAGGAGCGGTGGCGGCGGTATAGTTTTCGTGGAGCGCCTTTCCATCGGCGGTGTAGCGGGTGAGCTGCAGTACCCGCTCGCCTCTCAGATCCACTGGGATCGCCTCTGCCTTTTGCAGAGCGGGATCGTCGGGACGGCTGAAGACCATCTTGCGGATCACCGCAAAGTGATTGGCGATCATTCGCTCCATCTGTTGCAATTCATCGTACATAAATCTTGTACCGATCCTCTCTCAGAAGCTGGCACAGCTCCTCCATCGTGGAGATGGTGCCCTCGATTTCAATGCCTGCCAGTCCCACGTCCTCGATCTGATGGCAGTCCGAGCCTGCGATTTTGTGGAGGTTGTACTTCTCCGCCCAAGCCATGGCAATATCGTTGCGGCTATCGTGACGGGGATGTCCGTTGTGCACCTCCATCCCGAAGAGGCAGGAGGGTTTCACCACGCGCATATGATTGCGGAAGGGGTGGGCCTGATAGAAGAGAATATCCTTCTCACGGGCAAACTGACCGAACTTTTCGGGCCCCCAGCCGAACATCTCCAGACAGTTTTCGCCGATCTCGTCGAGCATACCGTACACCAGATAATCGTTGGACGATCCGTTGAAGCGGAATTCGTAGCCGCAGAGCACCAAAAATCCTTTCTCTGCACCGTAGGCACGGGCTTTTTCATAGCAAGCCTTGTAATGGGCGAAATACTCTGACTGGGGGATGCCGTGGCGATCGAAATGCTCTGCCATTTCACGGCTGAAGTGATTGGTGAGGACGAAGCCATCATAGCCTGCCTCGATATAGCGATCCACCAGCTCATAGGACGGGATGTGTCCGCACAGAGACAGATCGGAAGAATGAACGTGCAAATCTATTTTCATTGGGATAGCCTCCTCTTTTGGATATCTTCATTATACCTCATTATACATTTTTTTGCCCGCCGTTGCAAGAACTTTTTGCAAAAATACTTGCTCTTTTGCCGTTTTTGTGCTACAATAATCCTATATTCACTGTGATATGGGGGTTCTATGGAACTGATTGGCAGACTGATGGGATCATCGGGCGGTCTTTACGAGATCAAACTAAATGACGGCGAAAAAGTCTTTTGCCGTGCCAAGGGCGCACTGCGCCACGACGATCTCACGCCATTGGTGGGAGATTTGGTGCGCATCGACCGAGACGACAAGGGCAACACCGTCCTTGCCGAGATTTTGCCGCGCAAAAACGCTCTGATCCGTCCCCCTCTCTCTAATCTCACCCTGCTCTTCGTGGTGATCCCCACGGCAAAGCCTGCCCCCGATCTCTTTACGGTGGACAAGCTCACCGCCATCGCCATTTACCACGGCATTGAGGTGCTCCCCATCGTCAGCAAGGCGGAGCTGGATCCCCAAAAGGCCGAAGAGATTGCGGGCATCTACCGCACCGCAGGATTCACCGTCTTCGTCACCGACTCCCCCGCAGGGCTTGGCGTGGAGCCGCTTCGCGAAGCCCTCGCCGAGAAGCTGAAGCCCACCGAAGAGGATACTCCCATCTGCGCCTTTGCGGGTGCCAGCGGAGTGGGCAAGTCCACTCTGCTCAACGCCCTCTTCCCCTCTCTCGCCCTTTCCACCGGTGAGGTGAGCCGCAAGATCAGCCGTGGACGGCACACCACCCGTGCGGTCACCCTCTACGAGACTGAGTACGGCGGTCTGGTGGCAGACACCCCCGGCTTTACCATGCTGGACTTCGTCCGCTTCGACTTCTTCGGCAAGGAGGATCTGCCCTACACCTTCCCCGAGATCGAGGCAGAGCTGGGCGGTTGCCGCTATACCAAGTGTACCCACACCAAAGAGGAAGGCTGTGCCATTATGGCGGCCAAGGCGGCAGGCAGAATCCCCGAGAGCCGTCACGAATCCTTCCGTGCCCTCTACGATATTCTCAAGAACAAACACGACTGGGACAAAAAATCCTGATCTGCATATACTCTCAGTAGAGGAAGTATCCCAAGTGAGCTTCCCCGATGGGAGGAAAATATATGAAAATCGTCACTGTGCGTGCCAAAGGAATCCTGGGACCCATCCTGCGCCGCATCTTCAAAATCAGAAAAACATAGCAAACGAGAGTATGGTCGGAGGATATCCGACCATACTACTGCATAAAGGAGCAAACCCACACTATGGACGTGAAATTTGCCATCTACACCTTGGGTTGCAAGGTGAACCAATACGAATCGGAGGCCATTGC
This sequence comes from Clostridia bacterium, assembly GCA_017452565.1. GTDB lineage: Bacteria > Bacillota > Clostridia > Oscillospirales > CAG-272 > CAKSQF01. The sequence continues at coordinate 2,633 of JAFTMF010000074.1, read as the reverse complement.
CGAGGAGCTGCTGCGGGCAGGCCTTGTGCAGGTCGCCTTCGAGGATTCTGCCGACGTTTACATCGTCAACACCTGCTCGGTGACCGCCGAGGGAGAGCGGAAGGTGCGCCAGATCATCCGTCGCGCCAACAAAAAGAATCCTGCCGCCGATATCCTCATCACGGGATGCTACGCCCAAGTGGACGGCAATCGGCTGGCCGAGCTCCCCGGGGTACGCTTCGTCTGCGGCAATCTCCGCAAGATGCGTGCCGCCGAGGTGGCACTTGCCATCGCCGACGGATCACTGGACAGCACCGCTCCCACGGTGGAGGTTGCCTCGCTGGAGGGTGCGGACTTTGAGAAAATGACCATCCGCCGCAGTGAGCGCACCCGTGCCTATCTGAAGATCGAGGACGGCTGTGAGTCCAAGTGCGCTTACTGCATCATCCCCCGTGCCCGTGGGCCCATCCGCTCCAAGCCAATGGCTGAGGTGGTAGAGGAAGCCCGCGCGCTGGTGGAGGCAGGATATAAGGAAATCGTCCTCACCGGCATAGAGATCTCGGCTTACGGAAAGGATCTTTCCGAAAAGCTCCCCGATTTGCTTCGTGCATTGGACAACCTGCCCGGGCTGGAGCGCATCCGCCTTGGCTCGCTGGATCCCTCTCTGCTGACCCCTGTCTATACCGAGTTGCTGAAGGGCATCACGCACCTTGCCCCTCAGTTCCATCTGTCTCTCCAAAGCGGCTGTGACCGCACGCTGAACGCTATGCGCCGCCGTTACAATACCGCTATGGTGCGCCGCAACGTGGAGGCCATCCGTGCCGCCTTCCCCGACGCCTGCTTCACCGGCGACGTGATCGTAGGCTTCCCCGGCGAGAGCGAGGCGGATTTCCAAAGCACTGCCGCCTTCATCGGCTCGCTGGATCTCTTGGACTGCCACATCTTCCCCTACTCCATCCGTCCGGGCACCGAGGCCGCCACGATGAGCGGACAACTTCCCGGTGACGTGAAAGAAGCCCGTGTCCACGCACTGGAAGCGGTGATTGCCGAGAGCCGTCTGCGTGTGCTGTCTGCACAGATGGGCAAAACCCTCCCCGTCCTTTTTGAGGAAGAGCGGGACGGGCTGTGGATCGGACGCACTCCCTCCTTCGTGGAGGTGGCGGTTGTCTCCCCTCGTCCCCTTCACGGTGAGATTCTCCTCGTCCGGCTCACCGCCATTGACGGCAGCCATCTGAAGGGCGAACTGCTCCATATCTGATTCTACCGAACTGAGGTGATCCTTTGCCTTCTTTCTGGACTCACGTTTCTTTCGCCGAGGATTGCAAAAATCGGCTGTTTGCCCACGATCCTACCGAGGCAGGGGAGCTGACCCGTGCCATCCGTGCCTGCCCCCACGCCTTTTACACCGGGATGCAGGGCCCCGATCTCTTTCTGTTCTACCTCCCTGCTGCCATCCGAAAGCGGAAACTCAGCTCCGTTCTCCATACCAAGGAAACCGCCAAGCTGCTCTGCAGGCTCTTCGCCCGTGCCCACGCCTTTCGTGGGGAGGATCGCCTTTGCGCCCTTTCCTATGTGTCGGGATTTTTGGGGCATTATCTGCTGGACAGCCATACTCACGCCTACGTGTACTCGGTGGCAGGAATCGACCGCACGGCAAAGAGCTTCTGCACCCACAATGCGCTGGAGGCCGATCTGAACGCCCTCGCTGTGGAGCGGAGTCTGGGATGCACGATCTCTGCCCTCCCCCGCCCTTGCTCCTATACCCTGAGCCGTGACGAGCGGCGGATTCTCTCCGATCTCCTCTCCCGAGCGCTGTGTGACGTCTACGGCATTGCTTGCTCTCCCGCAAAGGTTTCACGAGCATTCCATTCGGTGAATCTCTTCACCCGTCTGCTCTACGATCCCAAGTCGGTGAAGGGCAATCTTGCACGAAAAGCGGAGATTCTTTTGGGAAATCCCTACTTCTCTCCTCTTTTCTTGGGGGAAAGCCGCTATTTTGACGATCCCGCCAATCTTGCCCACGCTGCTTGGATCGATCCCTACACAGGCGAGTCCTCGTGCGAATCCTTCTTCGATCTCTACGATCGGGCACTCTCCCGTTTCGTTCCCACGCTGAGACGGCTGGAGGCACCGTCGGCGGGAACTGCCCGCGCCAGACACGCCTTTTTCCAAAAGCTCTGCGGAAGAGATTTCCACGGCGAGCCCATTGAATAAGCATAGCTCCCCTCTCTCAGAAAGGGGAGCTCAGCGTGTCGAAAAAGTATTCATTAGAAAGACGCATTAGCAATATGCACAAACCAAAGCCTTCCCCTCTGGGGAAGGTGGCACGCCGTAGGCGTGACGGAAGAGGTCTACCGCACAAACTACTACGAATACCACTCCCGTCTCGGACTTCGTCCGAGCCACCCTCCCCAGAGGGGAGGGCTCTTTTGTGCAATATCACAAACCGCTTATTTTATTATGACTTTTTCGACAAGCTCAGCTCCCCTCTCTCGGAGGGGGGCTATTACTCACAACCGAAAGGGGACTTCCGATGGAAGTCCCCATTTCCCGTTATGCTTTAGTTGCAGCCGCAACCGCAGCCGTTGCCTTCGTACTTGTTGTAGCCGCCGCAGCCACAGCCGTTGCCGTTAGCGACGGGGTTATAGCATCCG
>JAFTMF010000073.1 GCA_017452565.1 Clostridia bacterium | reverse complement strand
GAACGATTTCGTAGCACAGATCACCGCCCTGGGCGAAAACAAGAGATTGGAGGATCTACGATGCAAAAAGTAACTCGTGAGATTCTGCTCGCCAAGGCTGCAGAACTGCTCTCCTCGGGCACGGTCAACCGCGTTCTCGGCTGGAAAGCAGGTGAATTCACCTACGACGTAACCCCTGCCCTGTTCACCACGGCGGCAGAGTTGGAGAAGGATTTTGTGTACGGCCCCTTTTCTGGTGCTAACTTCTCCAAGTATCTCGTAAAAGAGACACGCCGGGACGAGGGAAAAGTTCTCGTTTTCCTGAAGCCCTGCGATACATACAGCTTCAATCAGCTTCTGACTGAGCACCGCTTCGATCGCGAGCGCGTTTACGCGGTGGGCATCCCCTGCGATGGTATGGCGGATATTCAGCGCATCAAGGCGCAGGCCGGTGACGGTATCTGCGGTGTGGACTGCGACGGCGACAATCTGATCGTGCACACGCTGTACGACGGTGACAAGACGCTGGCTATGGCGGACTGCCTGGCCGAGCGCTGTGTCAACTGCAAGAGCAAGAAGCACGTGGCCTATGACGAGCTGATCGGTGAGACCGGCGAGGTCATCGACAGCCACCGCTTTGATGAAGTAGAGAAACTGGAAAAGATGACGGAGGACGAGCGTTTCGCTTTCTGGCAGAACGAATTGTCCCGCTGCATCCGCTGCAACGCCTGCCGTGACGTATGCCCTGCCTGCACCTGCGAAAAGTGCGTATTCGGCAATCCCGAATCCGGTGTAGAGAACAAGGCCATCGCCGACAGCTTTGAGGAGAAGATGTTCCACGTGATCCGTGCGTTCCACGTGGCCGGCCGCTGCACAGACTGCGGTGAGTGCTCCCGCGTTTGCCCCCAGAACATCCCTCTGCACCTGCTCAACCGCAAGTTTATCCGTGACATTGACAATTTCTATGACGAATATCAGGCCGGCGCTGAGGTTGGCCAGAGAGCACCTCTTGTAAACTACAAGCTGGAAGATCTGGAACCCTCCGAGGCTGTGGAAAGGAGCTGCGATCATGCGTAAATGTTCTCTCACCAATCTGGACGCGCTCCTGCGTACCATGGCGGACACCGCCACCGTATATCTGCCCGTTGACGGAAGTGACGGCCGTGCCCACTTCACAAAGTGGGAAGACGGCGTGAAAATGAGCGAGGCGCTGAACACCGTTCGCTCTGCTAAGGATTTCTTCTTCCCCCAGACTGAGAATCTGGTGGATTTCAAGGTGGAAGGCAAGACGATTGAGGTCATCGACACCCGTGAGGAGTGCGAGGACTTCGTGATCTTCGGTGTACGCGCTTGCGACGTAAGAAGCTTTGAGATCCTGGACCGGGTTTTCCTGGCCGATCCCGTTGACACCTACTACAAAAACCGCCGTGAGCACGGCATCATCGTTTCCATGGCTTGCAACAAGCCCTCCGAGACCTGCTTCTGCCGCACCTTCGGTATCGATGCAGCCGCTCCCGGCGGTGACATCGTGTGCTACAAGACGGAGGATGCACTGTATCTGGATGCCCTCACCGAAAAGGGTCAGGCACTGCTTGCCAAGCTGGATGCTCTGACGGAGGAATGTGACACCGCTGCAGCAGACGCACAGAAGGATCTGATCCGTGACCGTCTGGATAAGCTGCCCCTGAACAATCTGTCGGCCGATGCCTTCGGCGGCGACAAACTGGACACCTTCTTCAACGCACCCGAGTGGAAAGAGCTTTCCGCCACCTGTCTGGGCTGCGGCACCTGCACCTTCGTTTGCCCCACCTGCCAGTGCTACGACATCAAGGATTTCAAGACCAACAAGGGCGTGCAGCGCTTCCGCTGCTGGGATTCCTGCATGTATTCCGACTTCACGAAGATGGCTCACGGAAACAACCGTAATTCTCAGCTGGAGCGCTTCCGCCAGAGATTTATGCACAAGCTCGTTTACTTCCCTGCAAACAACGAGGGAATCTTCGGCTGCGTAGGCTGCGGACGCTGCCTGTCCCGCTGCCCCATCTCTATGAACATCGTTAAGGTTATGAAAAAATTAGGAGGTAATGCGTAATGAATACTGAGGCTTTGATTCCCGTTGTCGGCGTTATTACCGACATACGCATTGATACCCCCGATATTAAGACCTTCCGCGTTGTTACTCCCGACGGCAAGAAGGCGTTTGACCACAAGCCCGGTCAGTGCGCTATGCTCTCCATCCCCGGTGTGGGCGAGGCGATGTTCTCCATCACCTCTTCCCCCACGAACACCGAGTATAGGGAGTTTTCCATCAAGAAGTGCGGATGCGTTACCGAGTGGCTCCACGCCGCAGAGGTCGGTCAGCAGATCACCATCCGCGGCCCCTACGGCAATCCCTTCCCCGTGGACGACGCGTTTGCGGGCAAGAATATGCTCTTTATTGCGGGCGGTGTAGGTCTTGCTCCCCTTCGCTCCGTGATCAACTACGTAAGACATTACCGTGACCGCTACGGCAAGGTGGACATCGTCTACGGCTCCAGAAGCAAGGACGATCTCCTCGACTACGACGAGATCCTCAATGAATGGATGACCGATGACGGCATTGACGTTCACCTCACCATCGACCGTGAGCAGGAGGGCTGGGACGGACACGTTGGATTCGTTCCCAACTACGTCAAGGAACTGGGATTCGATACCGACAAGGTGGCGGTTCTCTGCGGACCTCCCATTATGATTAAGTTCACTCTGGCGGGCCTGCAGGAGCTTGGTTTTGACAAGACCCAGGTTTATACCACCCTTGAACTGCGTATGAAATGCGGAATCGGCAAGTGCGGACGCTGCAATGTGGGTTCGAAGTACGTCTGCAAGGACGGTCCCGTTTTCCGCTGCGACGAGCTGGATGAGCTGCCGGACGAATATTGATAGGCTGAAAGGATAAAAACAATGGAATCTATGGTTAATATTTACCTGTTTGGTAAAAAATATGAAGTACCGGAAAATCTGACGATCATGTGCGCAATGGAATACGCCGGCTACCAGTTGGTACGCGGCTGCGGATGCCGGAACGGCTTCTGCGGTGCCTGCGCTACCATCTATCGCATCAAGGGCGATCGCGAGCTGCACTCCTGCCTGGCTTGCCAGACGAAAGTTCAGGAGGGTATGTATATTGCAACCCTGCCCTTCTTCCCCCTGGTAAAGGCTGTATACGACGTGGAGAAGATCCCCACCACCGAGCAGATCATGATGCAGCTCTACCCCGAGATCTACGCCTGCGTAGGCTGCAACG
>JAFTMF010000072.1 GCA_017452565.1 Clostridia bacterium | reverse complement strand
TCAGCAGATCTCCTCTATCAATGCCTCCTACGTAAATATAGCCGTTCTTTTGAGCATATAAAATCTCTTTTTTGCAATACAAAGTTCCTGAATTGAACGGATCAGATAAATCGGCATATGCAAACTGAAGTGTGATCTCTCCACTCTCGTTTTTCAGCAATGATGTATCAATCTCCAACTTGATCGTTTTTTCCCATATTGCGAGTTCGTATGTCTCAGGATCATATTTTGGATACCAAGATGAATCGGTAAAATCCTCTATCCAAATTAAATTGCCGGATACAATTTCCACATTCTCGTCAGGAATAATACGCAGACAAAACATTTTGGATTCTTGATCGTCCCACTGATCCAGACAATGAAAAGGAGCAATTTCAACCGTCACCGTTTCGCCACAAGTCACAATGTTCGGCTGTTCCATTCGATAGAATAAATTGATTTGAGCTAACGGTTTGCCACCGACATTCGATTGATTATTGTTAGGAGCGGGAGGCGTAACCGGCGTATCAGGCGTAGTTACCGTTGTCGTAGTAACGGTTGTCGTAGTGGTAACCGCCGCTGTTGTCGAATCGGAAGTACTTACCGCAGGCGTAGTTATCGAAGCAACTTCACGATTGCAAGACACAAGGGAACAAGATAGCATCAGCAACCCAATTAGCAATCTGATCTTCATTTCTAAACCTCCTTGATTGAAAGATTCAACTGGTTTGAAGCATCCAAACATATTTATCTTTATGATTAGTATACCATATTGATTCTTTTCCTGTCAATATACAAAACCGCCTAAATTCCATTTAAGGTATTGGATTGTTTTCACAAATGAACCCAAATTATTGATAAAACTTTCTGATCTCTTCAATAAAATCGGTCTGGAAACGTGCTTTTTGCTCGTCGGAGAGATACTCGTAGGGGTACTTGTTCATAAAGATGCGGCGGATCTTGCCGGTCTGGGGGTCGATGATCTTGGTGGAAGCACCAGCACCCACGGCGAAGATGGGATGAACCTCCTCCATTATGTAGACGTTGTACTTGCCCTCTTTACCGGGGAGAGAGAAGCCTACGTTTTCCAGATTTCCTACGGCATTCTTCTGACGGTAGAGATAATAGGGGATGTAGCCCGAATTTTTCGCCCGCAGCTGGGAGTAATCCACGCTTTTCTGCGCTTCTGCGCTGACGGGAGAGTAAATATCCCCGCCGCAGTGGGCGAGATCGGCACCGGTCTTTACGCAGAAGGTGTGCACGGTGAGATTGTCGGGCTCCAGCTTGAGGATGGAATCCACACTCTTGGAGAAGCTGCGATGGCTGTCTCCAGGCAGACCTGCGATCAGGTCGGTATTTATCTGGGGAATACCCGATTCTCTCGCCTGATAATACGCACGGTAGAAATCATCCACGGTATGATGTCTGCCGATTCCCTTCAGCACCTCGTCGTTGAGGGTTTGGGGATTGATGGAGATACGGGTCACGCCATGTGCGGCAATCACTGCCAGCTTTTCCGCCGTGACGGTGTCGGGTCTGCCCGCTTCTACGGTGAACTCCTCTAAGGTAGCAGGATCTACGTTCTCGCAGATTTTGGACAACAGCAGCTGCATCTGATCTGCCGACAGCGTGGTAGGCGTGCCGCCGCCGATGTAGACGGTGGTGATCTTCATTCCCAGCTCACGAATCAGCGCAAAGGTAGCGTCCAGATCGGAGAGCAAACGCTCCACGTAAGCGGGCATCAGAGACAGCAGACGCTTCGTAGCAAAGGAAACGAAGGAGCAATAGGCGCAACGAGTGGGGCAGAAGGGGATGGAAACGTAGAGACTGCAGGCATTTGGGGGCAGACTCTCGATGATTTTGCTTTCGTTGATGGCTACCTGCGTCAGGAGTGCCGCCTTTTTGGGATTGAGGAAATACTCGTCTCTGAGCACCTTCCGCACCTTTGCTGCATCGGGGGTCATAGAATAGATCTGACGGGCAATCTTGGCAGGGCGGATACCGGTGAGGATGCCCCAAGCAGGGGTGTCTCCCAGCACGATACCGCCTGCGGTGTAGACCGCTTTGCCGGCTGCGATTTTGAGACTACGCTCGTGGGTGATAGCAGCCTTGAAGCGCTCGGTATGCTCGCCGTGACCGGTTCGGTCGCCCAGCGTCAGATCGGCTGCAGCGAAAATGCTCTCCTCGGTCTCACGGACGGTGAGATGCAGGATGGGCGTATCGGGGGTAATCTCTTCGCTTTCGCTGAATTTTTCTCCCGGGAAAAAGAGGAGGCAGAGATTTTGCACGTAAGTTCGGCTGATTTCGCCGTCAATGATCAGTTTCATAGTAGTTTTGAGTCAGGCTCTGCCCTTCTCTCTCCAATGCGAGGACGGCGTAGCCTTATTTTTTCTTTCCTAAATTTTTCGTATCCAGAATGATGGTCACGGGACCGTCGTTATGGATCTCATAGTGCATATCGGCGCCGAAAACGCCTCTGCCCACGGGTGCGGGCAGAAGAGTTTCCAAATAATCGGCAAATTCTTCGTACAGGGGCTCTGCCAGCGACGGGGATGCCGCGCCGAAGAAATCGGGACGGTTACCGTGGGAGCAGTTGGCCATCAGAGTGAACTGGGAAACCACCACCGCACCGCCGCCGATATCCACCACCGATCGGTTCATCTTTCCCGCATCGTCGCAAAAGATACGGAGCTTGGCAATCTTTTCCGCAAGGATTTTTACCTCGTGGGAGCTATCATCGGGGCAAACGCCCAAGAGGATGGCCAGCCCTTCCCCGCACGCGCCGGTAATCTGTCCGTCCACCTTTACAGAGGCGGAGGTTACTCGTTGTAATACTGCGATCATGCGGACCCTCTCTTCACGTCGGTGACCTTGTCGATGGAACGCATACGGGAGATGATGGAGGTAAAGTGGTCGGTATTCTTACAGCCAACGGTGAGATTCAGAATCATCTCGCCGTCTTTGTTTTGGGTGTTGATCTGATGAAGGGTTACCTTCATATCGGCCAGCGCACGGGTGATGTTGGCCAGCAGCATAATATCGTTCTCCGCAAAGATCTGCAGATGGGCTTCGTAAAGGTTTTCGCTGCCCTGCTTGGTCTGCATCACCGCATCGTCCCAGAATGCGCTGACGAAGCGGTCACGGTTCTCTTCTTTGGTTGCGATTTCCGCCACGTTGGGGCAGTCCTGCTTATGGATGGAAATGCCGAATCCCTTGGTGATAAAGCCCAGAATCCGATCGCCCGGGAGAGGATTGCAGCACTTTGCAAACTTCACCTCACAGCCGTCCACACCGTCCACGATGACACCGCTGAAGTTCTTCTTATGAGGACGCACCTGAATCTGCTGTTCGGTGAGGGGAGCCTCGGGAGTGGTGGGCTTAATCAGACGGTCGAACTCGTCCTTCAGCTTGTTGGCAATTTTGGCGATGGTAATGCCGCCGTAGCCCAGCGCATTATAGAGATCGTCGGTCTGATGGTAGCCCATTCGGCTGCCGATGTTGTAGCAGATCTCGTCACGCTGAGCGGGAGTGTAGGGTCTGCCCAGACGCTTCAGCTCTCGGTCGATATCGCCCTTGCCCACTATGATGTTCTCGGTGCGCCGTTCCTTCTTGAACCACTGGCGGATCTTGTTCCGCGCTTCACCGGTCTTGACCATATTCAGCCAGTCACGACTGGGGCCCTTACCGGTATTAGAGGTGAGGATTTCCACGATATCGCCGTTTTGAGGACAGCGGTCGATGGGAGCAATGGCGCCGTTGATCTTGGCACCGATCATACGGTTGCCTACCTGGGAGTGGATGGCATAGGCAAAATCCACCAGGGTAGCGCCTTGGGGCAAATTGATCACGTCGCCCTTGGGGGTGAAGACGAAGACCTCGTCCTGGAAGATATCCACCTTCAGTGCCTGCATAAACTCGTCGGGGTCACGGGTATCGTCCTCGGTTTCTACCAGCTTGGCAACCCATTCCAGACGGCGGTCGATATCCTCACGGCTCTTGTCACCGGATTTATACTTCCAGTGAGCGGCCACACCGTATTCGGCAATCTCGTGCATCCGCTGGGTACGGATCTGCACCTCGAAGGGGATGCCTTCTCTGCCGATGACGGTGGTGTGGAGGGACTGATACAAATTGGGCTTAGGGGTGGAGATATAGTCCTTGAATCTGCCGGGGATAGACTTGAAGGTATCGTGGATGATACCCAGCGCAGTATAGCACTCCAGCTCGGTGTGGGTGATGATCCGCACGGCGTAGAAATCGTAGATTTCATCCAGCGACTTGTTCTGATTGAACATCTTCCGATAGATGGAATATACGCTCTTCACTCTGCCGTCCATGGTGAAGTTCAAACCGTTTTCCTGAAGCTTGTCGGTGATCTGCTTCTTGATATCGGTGATAAAATCACGGTTTTCGCCGTATTTCCGCTCAATATCCCCCTTGATCTCGGCATAGCCGATGGGATCCAGATAGGACAGCGAGATATTTTCCAGCTCCTGCTTGATCCGCTGGATGCCCAGACGGTGGGCAAGCGGCGCATAGACCTGCATAGTTTCCAGCGCCGTTTTCCGACGCTTCTGATCGTTCTTCACCGACAGGGTGCGCATATTGTGGAGGCGGTCGCAGAGCTTGATGAAAATGACACGCACGTCCTTGGACATTGCCAGGAACATCTTGCGCAGGTTCTCCATATGCTCCTCTTCCTTGTCCTCGAAGGGGATGTGCATCAGCTTGGTCAGACCGTCTACCAGCAGAGCCACGTCAGAGCCAAACTCACGGGCGATGGTCTGTAGGTCTACCAACGTACCGCAGTCCTCCACCGTATCGTGGAGCAGAGCGGCGCAGATGGAGTCGGTATCCATTCCCAGCTGGGCTACGTTTTCCGCTACCGCAACGGGATGGAGAATGTAGGGCTCGCCGCTGACACGGAACTGTCCTTCGTGCAGTTTGGCGGCAAACAAATACGCCTTCTTGATTTTGTCGAAATCGTAATACCGATTGGTTTCTTCCAGCATTTTCAGCAATTTTTCAATGTTAAAGTAAGTCATCGGATCCTCCTTTCGGGACCGGAAACAGTCGAATCTATAGTCAATTTTTCGTTAAAACTTCGTTAAAACAATGAATGGATTTGCTTCCATAACGGAAGCGCGGTAAGATCCACCTTACGGTCGGTCTTAGGGAGCGTGATAGTATATGGGCAGCTGCCTCGTAAGGTTAAGAGCCCTGCGTCGGAGAGCAGCGCCAGCGCCAGCCACTGACGAAGGTAGCCGTCCTCGCTCTGCATCAGATGGCGAGGAGAGACGAAATCGCTCCGTCCGTAGCCCAGCCTGTCTCGGAGAATCCGATAGATCCGTCCGCACTCTTCTCGGGTGGGAAGATCGGCAGAAGTGAGCACCGACAGATCGCTTGCCAAAAGCCGCTCCATCTGCTGCTGTTCGGCGGCGGAAATTGCCATCTGTCCCGCAGAGAGACGGCAGCTGCGGCAGATCAGCTGAAGGGTGGTATTACCGCGGAACTCGTTCACCGACAGCTCAAGGAGCAGGTCGATCCGATCACCGGGGAATACGTCCATCAGATTTCGGGGGGTACCGAAGAGCAACACGGGATGGGCAACTCCCTCGCCCGAGCAAATCAGCTTGGTATGCTTCTCGCCCATCGGCAGAATCGAATCCACCACCGCATTCTCCCAGCAGAAGAGGGGGAGGGGATTGCCTGCCCCGCAAGGCTCCAAAAGAGCCAGCTCACGGGCTGCCCGAATGGTCATTTGAGAGGGGGTAAGAGGGAGATCGTACTCTCTCACCGGCATCTGACGGGTGGCGGTGGAAACGATCTCGTCAAATCGCCGGGCAAAAGCCTCCAGAAAGTCACGGTGAACGGTGAGTCCTGCCGCTGCAGTATGACCGCCGTAACGGATCAGCAGATCGGCAGACTGTTCCAGTGCGCCCACCAGATCCACGCCCTCCGGGGCGCGT
>JAFTMF010000071.1 GCA_017452565.1 Clostridia bacterium | reverse complement strand
GGCGGACGGAGCACCACGGCCTCGACCACTCCCCCGCGCAACGGCGGCAACGGCGGGAATGGCGGCCAGGGTGGACACGGCGGGAACGGCGGTAAAGGCGGTAACGGAGGCGGCGGAGCGGGGACGAATTCCAATCGTACGTCCGGCACCAACGCTCCTAACACTCCCAACGCTTCCAATCCGTCAACTCCGAAATCCTCCCGAACCAATTCCACCACCCCAAGCACCTCCCGTACCAACACGGTCCCCCAAAATACCCCCAACACCTCCCGTACCGCCGGTAACGGTGGAAACGGCGGCAACGGCGGAACCGGCGGTAACGGCGGGGGCACCAACACTGGCAAAGGCGGCAGAAAAGGCAGAACCCGCACCGGTGGGGCGCAGTCTTCGTCCTACAATCCCGCTCCTGCCCGGGGTGCCGGCTATACTGTCAGCCGTCCCCGCAGGCCTATCCGCATTCCGTGGAGATTGATTATCACCATCGCGATCATTTTGTTCGTGGTGCTGGCGGCAGTAGCTATCTGGAACGCCCGCTATGCAATCCTGAACGGCATTCTGAATTTCATCCTGAATCTCGCCCTTTCCCTGCTTCCGATCGCGCTGGTGATCGGTCTCATCGTCTGGGCGGTACGAAGTCTCTTCCGCCGATGAGCAGTAAAAACGAAAAACCTCGTCTGATGACGAGGTTTTTGTTGTTTTGAGTCAATTTTGGGGGAATCGCAACCCCGAACGCAGCTTTCTTTATCTCTGCACTCTGCCCGATCCGTCGCCGCCGGAGAGCTTTTCCACTTCGGCAACGCTGACCCGGTTGAAGTCGCCCTCGATGGAGTGCTTGAGAGCAGAGGCCGCTACCGCAAACTCGATGGCAGACTGAGAATCCTTGCCCGACAGGAGAGAGTAGATCAGACCTGCGCCGAAGGAGTCGCCGCCGCCTACACGGTCCACGATGTGGAGGTGATAGGATTTAGAGAAGCAGTAGTTCTCGCCGTCGTAGAGCATACCTGCCCAGTTGTTGTCGGATGCGGAGAGGGAGGTGCGCAGGGTGATGGCAACCTTCTCAAAGCCGAACTTATCGGAGAGCTGCTTCGCCACCGACTTGTAGCCCTCGTGGTTCAATTTGCCGCCGTAGATGTCGGTGCCCTCCGCCTCGATGCCGAAGACGTCCTTGGCATCCTCCTCGTTGGAGATACACACGTCCACATATTCGCAGAGCTTGGTCATTGCCTCGCGCGCCTGGGCACGGGTCCACAGCTTGCCGCGATAGTTGAGGTCGCAGGAAATCTTCACGCCTCTTGCCTTTGCCGCCTTGCAGGCCTCCAAGCAAATGTCTACCAGATTGCCGCCCAGAGCGGGGGTAATGCCGGTGAAGTGGAACCAATCTGCGCCCTCAAAGATGGAATCCCAATCGAAATCGGAAGGAGATGCCTCCGCAATAGCCGAGTGAGCACGGTCGTAAATGCAAACCGATCCACGCTGAGATGCGCCCTTTTCCAGATAGTAGATGCCCACACGGTCGCCGCCGCGAACGATCTCGTCGGTGTCTACGCCGAAGTAGCGCAGGGAATCCACCGCCGCCTGACCGATGGCGTGCTTCGGGAGCTTGGTGACGTAGGTGCTGTGCAGACCGAAGTTAGCCAGCGATACGGCCACGTTTGCCTCGCCACCGCCGAAGGTAGCCTGCATCTGATCGTTCTGGAAGAAGCGGTAATAGCCATTAGGTGCAAGGCGAAGCATAATTTCGCCGAATGTAATCACAGTTTTCATCTGATTAGTTCTCCATTTTTTCCAAAGATTCCTTGACGAAGAAGCTGCCGCCGATGGCCGCAACCTTGTCAAAGGCGAGGAATTCGTCGATATTGCTCCGATCCACGCCGCCGGTGGGGATGAACTTCACCTGGGGGAAGGGAGCGGACAGAGCTTTCAGTGCCTTCAGACCGCCGTAAATGTTGGCGGGGAAGAACTTCACGGTGGTGATGCCCAGATCCAGCGCCTGCATAATCTCGGTGGGGGTCACACAACCGGGATAGTAGGGGACGTTCTTTTCGTTGCAGATGTTGGCAACCGCCACGGACAGTCCGGGGGAGACGATGAACTGTGCGCCTGCCTCCAGCGCCGCGTTGCACTGGTCAGCGTTAATAACCGTACCTGCGCCGATGGACATATCGGGGTAATTCTTGCAAGCGTAGGCGATGGCATCCGCCGCACAAGCGGTGCGGAAGGTGATCTCGGCAGTGTTAATGCCGTTGTTTTTCAGTGCGGTCAGGATCTTGTCGGTCTCGGACAGCTCCTTGATGACCACAACGGGAATAAATTTTTCCATAATATGTTTTCCTTTCTGAGAAGAGGAGGATGGAAGTGTACCAAGCGTCAATATGGCGCTTATGTGCTCCTCATATCGTAGGGACCGGCGTCCTCGACGGTCCGCATGCGGGAGCTAATGAAAATCTTGGTTTGCTGTCTCCGGTTATTATTCAGCGAATGTCGCTTGTAACGGACCGTCGAGGACGCCGGTCCCTACAGGGATAGTTGAAACCGTTCAATCAGTGTACTTTTTATGAAAGAGCACTTTCAACGAAACGCACAGGGCGGTTGCAATGACAGAAAAGGATAAACCTTGCCATTCTTCCAAAATTGCCTCGGAAATCGGCAATAAGAAATCGGATTTTACAATGTCCTGTATGCACATCACAATATTGCCCACCAGCATCAAGGCGAACAAGCAGATCCCGACGGTCAAAGCGATGGAAAACAATCGGTAATCGGATGCTTTCAATTTTTTCATAATCAGCCTCACTTTCATAAAACTTTTCTCGTAGGGCGGGAGCAAGCCCCCGCCCTACGATGTAGCAGGAAGCTTGTTGCGAATCATATGTTTTCATTCTGCCGTGCAAGTATTTGCACGGCTTTTATAAAGTTCTTGGAGATTCTTAAGAACCTTCTTTCAAGAAGGTTCTTAAGCGGAGCTCGAGGCAGAGCCTCGATCGTTTCCCTTATACCCCCGAGTAAGCGGAGAAGCCGCCGTCGATGGGGAGGATCACGCCGGTGATGAAGCCGGCAGCGTCATTGTTCAGGAGGAAGAGCAAGCCGCCTTCCAGCTCACAGGTTTCGCCGAATCTGCCCATGGGGGTAGCGGCGAGGATTTTTCCGGTGCGGGCGGTGGGGGTGCCGTCGTCGTTCCATAGGAGCTTGGCGTTCTGCTTGGTGGAGAAGAAGCCGGGAGCGATGGCGTTCACACGGATGCCAACCTTGGAAAAGTGTACGGCCAGCCACTGGGTGAAGTTGGAGATGGCAGCTTTCGCGCCCGAGTATGCGGGGATCTTGGTCAGAGGGGTGTAAGCATTCATCGAAGAGATGTTCAGAATATTGCAACCCTGGCGGCCAACCATCTGCTTGGCAAAGGCCTGGGTGGGGATCAGAGTGCCCAGGAAGTTCAGATTAAAGACGAACTCTACGCCCGAAGCATCCAAATCGAAGAAGGACTTGGTGTCAGCATCGATGTCACCGATTTCAAAATATTCCTTGTCGGTGGTGGCACGGGGATTGTTACCGCCGGCACCGTTGACCAGAATGTCGCAATCGCCCAGATCGGCCTTGACTGCCTCGGCAACCGCTTCGCAGATGTCCTTGTCCAGTACGTTGCACTTGTAAGCCTTGGCAACGCCGCCCTCGGCGACGATTTCCTCGGCAAACTGCTTTGCCGCTTCCTCGTTCAGATCCAGCAGAGCAACCTTTGCGCCTGCTCTTGCCAAAACCTTTGCAAAATGGCTGCAGAGCACGCCGCCTGCGCCGGTGACAACGGCAACCTTGCCGCTGAGATTGGTGTTAATTACGTTTGCCATCATTTCGAATACTCCTTTTCCAGTGCTTCAAACAGTCCGTTGAGATAGGTAGCGCCCAGTGCGCGGTCAAAGAGGCCGTAACCCGGCTTGCCGGTCTCGCCCCAAATCATTCTGCCGTGGTCGGGACGAACGTAGCCGTCATAGTTGTTCTCGGCCAGCGCCTTGACGATCTCGTAAATGTCCAGCGAGCCGCAGGAGGAGAGGTGGGCACGCTCCTCGAAGGAGCCGTCGTCCATCAGCTTCACGTTGCGGATATGCATAAATGCGATGCGATCCATCGCCGCATACTTGCGAACCAGTTTAGGGATGTCATTGAAGGCAGCGCAGCCCAGGGAGCCGGTGCAGAGGCAGAGGCTGTTGGCAGGACTGTCATAGAGCGCGAGGAAGCGATCCAGGTTTGCCTCGCAGGTGATCACACGGGGCAGGCCGAAGATGGGGTAGGGAGGATCGTCGGGGTGAATGGCCATCCGCACGCCGCACTCCTCGGCAACGGGGATTACTTTCTTCAGGAACTTTTCCAAATTCTTCCAAAGTCCCTCTTCGCCCAGTTCGCCGTAAGCGGAAATCAGCTCACGCACCTCGTCCTGAGTGTAGCTGGAGTCCCAGCCGGGGAGGTGAATATCGTCGGTGAGGGGATTCAGACCCTTCATCTGTTCCCAGTACATCACAAGGGAAGTAGAGCCGTCAGCGGCCTCCTTGTCCAGCTGGGTACGGGTCCAGTCGAAGACCGGCATAAAGTTGTAGGTCACGCACTTCACGCCGTACTTTGCACAGCGGCGGACGTTCTCGCAGTAAACTTCCAGCAGCTCGTCCACGTTGCCTCTGCCCAGCTTGATGTCCTCGTGAACGGGAATGGATTCCACCACGTCGAAGACAAGGCCGTTTGCCTCGCACTGTGCTTTCATCTTGGCAAGGGACTCTTCGCCCCAAACCTCGCCGGGTTTTACGTCGTAGACTGCCGATACGATGGAACGCATACCGGGAATCTGGGAAATGTACCGCAGAGTGACCGGATCGTCCTCGCCGTACCAACGGAATGACATCTTCATGTTCATAGGTTTGTCCTCCAAAATGATTTGATAGAGTGTGCGAAAGGGTCACGGCCTTCCGCCGGCCGGGGAAAATCCCACATTCAATTTATTATAGCACAAATGGGGGAATTTTTCAACGGCCAATTGCAGATTGAGATGATGTTGTGATGATATTTTGAAAAAATAGCGGAAAGTGATATTTTGGCAGGGGGAAAAAGCAATCCCCTCGCCGTAGCGAGGGGAGAATAGGCATTCTATTATTTTATATATCAATTTCCCAATATGTTATGATGTAACCCGATTGCGACTTATTAATTCGAAACTCATGATAACAATCCACAGGGTAATACATCTTTACTTTTACCGAAAAAGTATCGTCATCATGTGCTTCTGTGGTATCCATAAAGTCAGACGTCAATATGCACAGTAGATGTTTGTCTTGATTTGGATCACAAAGTTGCACTATTTTAGAGGATGATTCTTGATCATATAAGGTGGAGTTGTTCTCGCCGAAAAAAGAATATCTGTTTTTAATAGCAGATAAAACGGTCTTTTTTATTTCATTGTTTTCATTCGCATTGAGAGAAGTAGAGTTGTTGAAAAAAGAAGGAACTAAAAAAACTGCTGAGGAAGCAAACAGTGTAGCAATCAATAATAAAACGCAAGTTACAATGATTAGCGTTCTTTTTTTCATGAGTATCTCCTTATTGTCGAAGTGACTGAAATTGTAACGGTCTATAGTTATGTGGGGTTGATATCGTGCTTCGTTGCACTTCCATTATCTCACATTTGTATAAACAAATCAAGTTGATTCTGTATCCTTTCTGTGAACGGGGGATGCCCCCGCCCCCTCGCCGTAGGCGAAGGGGATTGGAAGGGCGATCTGTCATACTGCGATGGTCACCGATTATTATTCATCTATATACCAATCATAACCATCATTATACAGATTCATATCATAAATGCACCAATCGCCCAGCGAGAATGAGGTCACTCTTTGCAGATGCATCGATTCGTCGCATTCAAGGAGATACGTGGTGCGTTCGATCTGAAAATAGATCACCACGTCATCGGTAACTCCGTCTACGCTCTTAAATTTTAACGATTCGTCGGAGCGGATCGCAGTGATCAGATTCTCCAACCGTTCAGACTTGGCCGCTTCTAAAGTCTCCAACACAACGCTATGCGTGTATTGGGGCAGCTCGGGTTTCTCAAAAGAATCCACTGTTTTCATCGTCGTCAAATCGATGGTATGCGCATCGTCGAAGCAAAGATAGTTGCCATAGCGTATCAGTTGAATGCTATTGGGTTCGGTACTGTCGGTGAGAGTGCAAACAAGCGGATGCTCTCCCGTACCGCTATCGTATCGAATGAGAATCGGTGCTTCCTTGGCGGCGTAGCGGTTGCAAAAAACAACGGTATAATCCCGATAGTTCCAGTAGAATCTGGAATCCTCTTCCACCTCCAGCACCTCGCCCGGAATCGACCCGTCGGCACACAGCTGAGCCAACAGCTTCTTTTGC
Source organism: Clostridia bacterium (assembly GCA_017452565.1). Taxonomy (GTDB): domain Bacteria; phylum Bacillota; class Clostridia; order Oscillospirales; family CAG-272; genus CAKSQF01. The sequence goes on along the minus strand of JAFTMF010000071.1, from coordinate 9,421 downwards.
GACTCGGTTTCACGGTGAGCGGAAAAGGTTGTATAAGGCTCCTGCTTCACGATTTCAGCGTTTTGGAGCTGGCCGTTTTGAAATTGAAAATGAGCAAAGTCACGGTCAGCTACGTACAAATCGCCGACGTATCCGCTGCTATCTTCGTGGGTGTAAGAATAAAAGCAATCGAACAGATAATCGGATTTGTATCCTTCGGCGCAATACAGCTCTGTATAGTCACAGTCGGTAGGAATGCGAGGGGTATCATTGCATCCCGACAGAGTGCATAACAAAACCGATGCAGTCAGCATTGACAAAATCTTTTTCATAAAAACCTCCTTGCAGCGAGAGAATTACATATTCATCTTGCTTCCGTTATTTTCCTGCCTCCATCTGCCGTTTGCCTGCCTTGTAACGGAGCACGCCGATGCGAATGGCGTCGGCTACGAGCATAAAGAGCAAGCCGCCCCCGATGATCAAGGCAATCACGCCATAAGAGAGTCCCTTGAAAAATATGGTGCCGATAGGGTCCCAGATATGCCACAGCCCGGCCTTATCGATGAGGGAGATCAGGGTGCCCTCTCCGATATACAACAGCAAATGGGTGATGCCCGCCGAAAGCAAGCAAAATAGGGGCTTGCTGTTTTTATTTTGCAGATGGAAATAGACTCCGATGGAGATGCACAGAACAATCGTGGTGGCAAAGATGGACGCTTCGTCCCATCTGAGGGCTAAGTAGAACAGCAGGAATGCGCCCCAAGCCGCCAAATGGGTGCAAATGGTGTACCCGATACCGGTCAGAATACTGCGAAGTGTTGGTTTCATTGGATTCTTTCCTCTCTTGAATGAAATAGATACAGTCGGATCCTGCTTCCATTATCTCACAATTATATAAATAAATCAATTCCAATTTGTGTCCGTTTTGTTAACTAATATGTTATGATATTAACACAGATAGTGTGAAGAAATCCCCTCGCCGTAGCGAGGGGATTCATTTGATTCGATGGTATTACTGCTTCAGCTGAGGCATTGAATCGTCATCCCGCAGCTTCCAAGTGTCTATGAAGTCGAAGCCCTCGAAGGTGGCTGCCACGGCCAACTGTGCGGTGGTGATCGCCTTGGCGCCCGGGTAGCTGATGCCGCTGGCAGTTGCGCCGGCACCGCCCTCTACATAATAGCAGGAGACCAGATTCTCTTCGTCGTTCTGGATGAAGCCCACAATGGAACCGCAGTGTAGCGCACCCGAAATCACGCCTGCATTGTAGGAGCAGACAATACCGGTGGTGTGGAAGTCCTTGCCCACGATACCGCCCGCATACTGCACGGCCGAGATCGCGCCGATATTGTAACAGTTGGTGATGCTGTCCGGTTCACTTCCTCCGGAACCGCCGATAATGCCGCCTACGAAGTGCTCGCCCGAGATGGTACCGCCGTTCCAGCACTTGTTGATATACAGATTGTAGCCCGTATAGCCTACGATACCGCCCGACGAATAGGAGGGCTTAAAGGCACCGCCGTATTCCTCGGAGGGGTCATAGGCATCCGCCCATTCGTTTGTGACTCTGCCTAAGTTGTAGCAGTTTTCCACGTAGGCGTTGGAAGCGGAGCCGTAATTGTAGCCGATGATACCGCCGGTTCGCACCCGACAGCCGATGGCAGTCTCAGCGCTGATACTGCCGGTGTTGTAGCAGTTGCGGATGGAATCGGCAAAGTTGTACCCCTTGATGCCGCCTACCACGGCTTCTACCGTTTCGGGATTGAAGGTGTTCTCGCAGGTGGTGTACAGACTCAGCGAGCCGGTGTTGAAGCAGTTGGTGATAGCACCGTCCTCACCGCAGATGCCGCCCAGTGCCGCAGTCTGACGGGTTTTGACGTCGATGTCAGCCTCGTTGTAGCAGTTGGTGAGATAGGCACCGTCGCCGATTCCCAAAAGACCGCCGAAGGAGCCCGAACGGCAGCTGAGGGTCACGTTGCCCTTCACGAAGCAGTTGTCGATGTAAACATTGTTTTTGTTGTGGAAGGAGTTGGGACAGCGGGCGATGGCACCGAAGTTCAGCTCGTTGTCCTCGGCGTCGATGGTACAGCTGATCTCCAGCCCCAGATTCTTCACCGTAGCATTGCCGATGTAGCGGAAGAGGGGCTTGTTCAAACCGCTCATCGTATATCCGTTGCCGTCCAGCACGCCGTAGAACGTCCCCGTCATATCATAATCCGCAGGGAGGGTAATATCGTTCATCAGAATGTACTTGGCGGTGTTGGCTTCGGTGGCTTGGGTGTAAATGGAGGTGATATGCGCATCGCTGGGACAGCTGTCGGCGATCTGCTTGAAATCGGCAAAGGAGTAAACGCCGATATAGCCCTCGGGAACGGTTTTCTTCCGCTCGATCTCGCAGATAAAGCCGTCGTGGAGCTCGAATCCGTTGTGCACCACGTACTTCTGCTGCATCAGACGGACGAAGAGATCCTTCACCTTGTTGTAATACTCCTCGCAGGACTTCGCCTGCCCATCGTACCACTTTTTGATGGTCTTATCCTCGTCCTTGCAGTATTCGTCCACCCATTTGCTGATCTGGGAGAGCACGCCTGCATCGTTAGAGTTCAGACTGTAAATCAGATGCTCGCCTCGCAGATGAACCGAGAGAAGCATCTTGTAATACTCGCACTTGGTGTGAATATTGCTGTAAATTGCCTCGGCGGAGGCATTTTTGTCCACCTTGACGGCATTGTTGGCGGCAATCAGCGCCTCTGCAATGTCGGCCATGGTCATCATCTCGTTGTGACGGCGGAAGGTGTTGGTGGTGCCGAACAGGAGATCTCCTCCCAGCATTACCGTCTTGAATACCGCCTTGCCGGTGGAAATCAAACGGTCGATGGCCTTGTACGCCTGTTCGCCGTAGTCCACGTAGTCCTTCACAAGGGGATCGCTTTGGTAGGCGTCCACCTTTTTGAGAATGGAGAAGGAGAAATCGGATAGGAAATTTTTGGCAGAGAACATCCCCACGTTGCCGCCCATATCGGAGATGCACTTCACTCTCTCTTTCAGAAGCAGCTCGTTGACCGTGCGCAGCTCGTGAGCGGCCTCGGAGAGCGCCTTGTTTTCCGAATATTCGTTGACCGCGGCGAGGAATTTCTCCGCTTTGGCGTAGTTCTGAATGGTCAGCTCGTAATATTTGATCTTGTTTGCGGTATCCAATACCAGATCAATACCGTCAGAGGCAAGAGAGAGCACCTTTCCGATCTTCTCGCCGGTATCCTCCAAGCCCACCACGGTAGCACCGATGTCCAGCAGATCGAGGCCGTACTCGGCAACGTTCTTCATATTGTCATACTGTCCCTGCTGCTCCACCTGATCGGCCATATCGTATTCGAACATAGCGATCATATTGGTGAGAATTTTGGTGTAATACTTCTCATCGGGGGACTCGCCCAAAATGGTGTTGGCTTTGTCAATCAGCCAGCTCGCAACCTTTTTGTCTTCCATCTCGTTGGCATACTTCCAATAAGCAATGCCTTTGTCGCTGTAGAAAATGCCTTCCAGCATCCCTGCCAGATATTCGTAATCGTAATAGAGGTCCTCGATGTCCTCGTCGGTATAGGCAAACTGCGTCGATGCGGCGAAGGCAGAGAAGGGAATGGCGGCAAAGCAAAGAACCGCTACCAGCAAAACTGCAATGATTCGTTTCAGTTTCAGTTTCATTCGTCTACCTCCTCGGCTTCCATTACCGCATTGATAGCCTTAATCAGCTCCTGCTCTATAAAGCCGCGCACCAGCGTGTCGGTGTCCGCAATCGGCTGACCGTCCACGGTGCGCACAGAGGCATAGCCTTCGTAGCTCACGGTGGAGTATTCTTTCTTCATAATGGCACTTTGCAGTGCTATATCGGGATTTTTCTCGGCATAAGAGGCAAGGAAGAGCTCGGTGTAGCAGGGCACTTGCGCTTTTACCAAAACTTGGTAGTCACCCTCGTCGAACTCGCCTACTTCCACGATCACCGATTCGATACCCACGGTGGCGATCATCTGATCGATGGCCGATTGCATACTATCGTCATCGTCGTCATCGGAGGAAACAGACGAATCGTCGTCATCGTCCTCATCGTCCTCCCATTCCCAGCCCGAACTACCGGAGCAAGAGAACCACACCACCACAGCCGCCACCAGCAGCAACACGCCTGCGATGGACAAGCTGATCCATAGTTTTTTGTTTTTCATATTCGATCACACACTCCTTTTCCCACCGCCGGCAAACGCCGCAGTTGGTTTGATTAGTATAGCACAAACGGGGCAATAAGTCAATCGTTTTTGCGGGAGAAAGAAAAAACCGCATCGGCTTGCCAATGCGGTGGAGAGATGGGGATAGTCAAATGCCCAATCGTTTCTATGTTGTTTCTTTTAAATAAAACGGGAAATAATGCGTTCGAGGATACCGTTCAACAAGAAAATTATATACACGTCTGCTAATCACAAATCGAGGGATATAGAACCGGCTAAAACATTCGTAGGTTACGTTGATATCGTGCATTTCATCCAATGCTTGCTGAGAAATATAATAATACTTTTCGCCCTTGCTATTTTCATAATGGTGATCTTTGTAATATAAAGATCCGCATTGGGGACATAATTTCGCAGCTTTCCAGTCGTTCTCTTTTTGGAGAGGAAGCATCGTATGTTGCGGCGTGATCTGATAATACACGATTTCCCCTCGTTTATTGCGAATAGGCCGAAAATCCTGCTCGCTAATCTCGAAGCGTTCCATTAACTGATCTCGAAGCTCTATACTGACACCGAAATGAAAAGTTGTCAAAATGCCGCAAGGGTTCTTGCAATTGGCTTTGGGAGCCAAGTAATCCTTTGCTTGAATCATTCTTTTGCAGTGTTTACAAGGAATGATAAAATAATCATCAATAATGACATCATCATAGTCATAAACGAAATTGGTAAAGCTAAGTGCAAACGCTTTTGCCTCATCAATATTGTCATATAAGCGTGCCATCAATTGGTTCATTACTATTTCCTCCGGTGCTTAGCAAATCACAAATGGATGTATATGTTTGCACGGTGAATTCTCGTTGCGATTCCTGCGGTTAGTATAGCACAAACGGGGCAATAAGTCAATCGTTTTTGCGGGAGAAAGAAAAAACCGCATCGGCTTGCCAATGCGGTGGAGAGATGGGGATAGTCAAATGCCCAATCGTTTTCTCGGTATGGATTGTTCCAGGGAAGAACAATGGACGAATGTAGTGCATCGTCTATCACATAATCACAATCATACACAAAACAATAGCGAACGGTCTGATGCTGAACGTCTACGAAAAATCCTGCACAATTGTTTTGGTATAGCGGGTTCTCTCTTCTGATATCCCACTGGGAAAATCCTTCATTCCATCGGTCATCGCCTTTGAGATACTCATAAGGTGTTCCGCCGTTATCATCATATTCAGATGACAGATCGGTATCCGGTAATACGGTGTTGACGATTTCACGAAATTGCTCTTCTTCGTAGTAAACGTCCAACACAAACACCGTCCAAGATCTGCGAAGGAATTGAATTTGCCTTCCCGAATCGCGGTAATAAAATTTCATCTCTTTATAAGCGGTGAGATCGGCATATTCATCGAAAAACTGCTTTGCTTCTTTGCCGCCGCGGAGGGTGGTGAGGTCATAATCGAAATAGTTGCCTTCGCGAATCTCGCCCAGCTCGATGTGCAAATTCCACAGAATCACGCACAAGGGAGGGAGCAAGACAATAGCGATCACGATGGCGATTGCCATGATTTTTCTGCGCATAGATCGGCACCTCCTCGGGTAATGTGTGATTCTATTATACAACTATAAGTGCAAACAAATCAAATGGAATTTATGAATAGTTTATGAAGTAGAGAAGAGGTAGGTGAGTCTGGGTGGAAATTGATTGACATTTCGCTCAGTGAATGGTATAATGCAGGAGAAATCAGCTTATCAAAGACGGAGCGAGATATGAATCAATATAAAGAAAAATATTCCATTGATTTTTCAAACGTGGAGCATTATTTAGAAATGCACAAAACCATTGGGGAAGCGCTGGATTTTCCTGAGTATTACGGCTGTAACTGGGATGCCTTTTGGGACTGTTTGACTGATCTGCTCGGTCGTCCTATTCACATAGAGATCATCGGTTTGGAAGTGATTGAACGAAAGTTTGGATCGGCCGCTCAAAAGATGATGGAGATTTTGAAGGAATTCAAGCATTGTGAGAATGACGAGTATGCAAGTCAGATACAAATCGAAATCGTCAGTGGAGATACGAGAGTGAGTTTGTCTTGAATAATAAAAAATGCTTTTCGAAAGCGAAATGACGCTGACGAAAAGTGGGTGACTTCGAATGGAATCGGCGGGAATTGCTTGAAAAATGAAATCGTTCGCATAGCTCACGATGAAATCCTCACTCCGTTCGGATGAAATCTTCGGCGTACCGCCTCAGATGAAATTAAATCCGCCCTATCTCTCCCCGCGAAGCGGGATTTCATCGCGAAGCGATTTCATCCCACCGCAGGTGGGATTTCTTCCGCCGAAGGCGGATTTAACTGAAAAAACCTCGCCAAAGGCGAGGTTTTTTCTGGTGGGAGCGGGTGGATTCGAACCACCGAAGCATATGCAGCAGATTTACAGTCTGTCCCCTTTGGCCGCTCGGGAACGCTCCCAAATATGACGGGCCGCAAAATGAGTGACCCGTGGAGCTGGTGATCGGAGTCGAACCAACAACCTGCTGATTACAAATCAGCTGCTCTGCCATTGAGCCACACCAGCGTACCTTAAAGCCGCTCTTGTCTGCGACGTTAGTTATTATAGCAGATGCATTTCGGTTTGTCAACCCCTTTTTGAAAATTTTTTATATTTTTTTTCGGCTGAAAATGAAGTCGAAAAAAGGGAAAAACGTGGATTTTTTGGAAAAATAATTTGACAAACAGAGGCTTTTGCAGTATAATCAAATCAAAGACACGAAGGAGTGATCGTATGACCGAGTCGAAGAAAAAATCTCCCCGCTTCTGGTGGGCCCTTGCCATTTTCAGCCTGATGGGTCAGGTGGCGTGGGTAGTGGAGAATATGTATTTCAACGTATTTATCTATAAAATGTTCCACGCCTCTGCTGCCGACATCTCGGCAATGGTGGCAGCATCGGCAGTCACCGCAACCCTCACCACCGTACTGATGGGTGCGCTCTCCGATCGGGTGGGCAAGCGCAAATTATTCATCTCGTGGGGCTATATTTTGTGGGGTGTGTCCATCTTCAGCTTCGTCTTCCTCAGAGAGGACGTGATTGCGGCAGTCTTTCCCAAAGTGTCGGCAGCCGCTATGGGCGTCACCCTTGCCATCACGCTGGACTGCGTGATGACCTTCTTCGGCTCTACCGCCAACGACGCCGCCTTCAATGCGTGGCTCACAGACTCTACCAACGAGGGAAACCGCGGTGCGGCAGAGGGCGTCAACGCAATGATGCCTCTGATGGCAATTCTGGTAGTCTTCGGCGGATTTATGTTCTTCGATTTAGAGAAGCCCGAGAGCTGGACGGCTATCTTTGCCATCATCGGTGCGCTGGTCTTTGTCATCGGTGTGCTGGGACTTTACCTTGTCGAAGAGCCCCGGATCGAGCCCGTGAAGGTGGGCTATCTCCGCAGCATTTTCTACGGCTTTTCCCCCTCCACCGTTGCGGCCAATCCCACGCTGTACGTTGCGCTGGCGGCGTTCATCGTGTTCAATATCGCCATTCAGATTTTTATGCCCTATCTCATCATCTATTACGAGGTCTCCCTCGGTATGACCGACTACGTGCTGGTGATGGCGCCTGCCATTATTATCGCATCGGTGGTGACAGCGCTGTGGGGCAAGGTGTATGACAAAAAAGGCTTCGCCTTCTCGGGGCTCTTTGCCGTGGGCGGATTGATTGCAGGCTTTGCGGTGCTTTACTTCACCCGATCCAAGCTCCCCGTGTTCCTCGGCTCGCTTCTGATGATGAGCGGCTATCTTGCCGGGATGGCGGTGTTCGGTGCGCTGATTCGTGACAATACCCCTGCAGGGAAGTCGGGAATGCTGCAAGGCGTGCGGATTTTCTCCCAAGTTCTGATTCCCGGCGTGGTGGGCCCGATGATTGGCAAGTGGGTGCTGGACGGCGCCAAGACCATCGAGAACGGCGACGGTACGACCTCTTTCATTCCCACCGCCGATATTTTCCTTGCCGCACTCGTAGCGGTGGTGCTGACCTTGCCCTTCTTCCTGCTGATCGGGAAAATCGGACAGAGAGGGAAGAGAAGGGAATGAAACGCAGCCGCATCTTTTCGATTCTATACGGCGCTCTGATCGTCCTGTTTATGGCAGGTGTCGGCGTTTCGCTGTTGGGCGGACGATTGTCTATGCACGATCACGCCGAGTACGAGGAAGTGTTAGAGGAAATCTACACGGTGGAAGAGATCGACTCGGTAATTGTGGACGAGCGGTCGCATCTGATCTACGTTTGCTACAGCGCGGGATCGTACGTCAACGTCTACCGTCAGGACGGCAGCTTCCGATGGGCGGTTTCCGCTCCCTATTTGCGCAATACCTATTTCGAGATCAAGGACGGTCGATTGATCCTATACAATCACGACGCATACGTTTACGATGCCCTCACCGGTGAGTTTGTGGAACAGACCACCGACGAGATTTTGGGGCTTTCCTACGATTGGGAGGCAGAAGATCTCCCTGCCGATGATCCTGTCCCCGACGATATCCTCTACGATGCGTATCAGGTTTACCGCGTGGAGGAGGACGGCAGCACGGTTGCCATCGTGGAGCGCCCCGCTTGGTATTTGCTGTTCCATCCCACACTGCATTTTACGGTGACCACTCTTGCCGCAGGCGGGATTTTGTTGCTCTTATTCATCCGTGCGTGGATGAATGCCAAAGAGAAGGATACACCGCAGAATCGGCAGAAAATGTCGAAAATCGGGCGTGTGTTCCGAAAATATGCGATGGTTACCTCCATCGTTCACGTAGTTTACACCGTTGCCAATATCGCCGTGGCCTTTGTGGGCGGATATTTGGTGATCGGTATTATTCCGCTGGCTCTGCATTTTATCATTTCGTCCATTGTGTTCGCCAATTTGCAACGTAAAGAAAGCGATGGGGAAGAAGCCATCCAAGCCAAATGGAGCGTGACCGAGCTCTTCACCTTCATCGCCGCATTTGCGTCGGTCATCGTTGCCTCTGCCATTGCAGGATGATCGGTGTGAGATTGGGGATGAAGAACGCTTCTGCAATGCAAATCGCACGGACGGACAGTCCGGAGGCCTGTCCCTACAAGGTAGAGGAAACCGTTTCCACCATACCGCCCGTAGAGAGAGGCGGCCCCGCCGTACCGGTAGGGGAGGGGCTTGCTCCTCCCGTTCCTGTCCCTGTCCCCGTTCCCTTTCCCCTTGAATCCCCT
>JAFTMF010000070.1 GCA_017452565.1 Clostridia bacterium | reverse complement strand
GGGAGCAGCAAATCGGGGAATGCATTGGAAAAGTACGGCAAGAATCTTACCGCTCTGGAAACGAGAGATCCGATCATCGGGCGTGAGGAGGAGATTCTGAAGCTCACCTTCATCCTCTCCCGTAAGATCAAGAACAATCCCTGTCTGATCGGCGAGCCCGGAGTCGGCAAAACTGCCATTGTGGAAGGGCTTGCCGCCCGCATCGCTGCCGGTGACGTCCCCGATCTGTTACGGGGAAAGCAGATTTATGCCTTAGAACTATCGTCCTTGGTAGCGGGGGCAAAGTATCGGGGAGAGTTTGAAGAGCGAATGCGGCAGGTAGTGGAGGAGGCCTCCACCGATCCATCGGTAATTCTATTCATTGACGAGATTCACACCTTGATGGGGGCAGGCGGTGCGGAGGGCGCGGTGGATGCCGCCAACATCCTCAAGCCTGCGCTGGCAAGGGGAGCGATTCGCCTCATCGGTGCGACCACGCTGTCGGAGTATCGTCGGATCGAGAAGGACGGCGCACTGGAGCGCAGATTTCAGCCCATCGTGGTGAAGGAGCCAACCGCTACCGAAGCCGTCACCATCCTGCGAGGCGTGCGGGAGTCCTTCGAAGCGCACCACCGCATTGCCATTCTCGACGAAGCGCTGGAGGCGGCCGTGGAACTGTCGGTGCGCTATCTCCCCGACCGCCGTCTCCCCGATAAGGCGCTGGATCTGTTGGACGAAGCCGCCGCATGCAAACGGGTGATGTTATCCACTCCTCCTGACGATCTGCGGCATTTAGAAAAGGCGGCACAGTCGCTCACTGAAGCCAAGGAAAACGCCATTCGGGAGCAGGCATTTGAAAAAGCCGCCGAGCTCCATCGACAAGAGGTGGAGGCGCAGGATGCCCTTGCCGATGCCCGCAAGCGTTGGAAGCAGGAGTTTGGCGGTGATGGAGCGGTAATCGGCAGAGCCGAGATTGCCGCCCGCCTCACCGAGCGAACGGGGATTCCCATTCCCGCGGAATTGCCCACACAGTCGCCCCAAACCGATCCGAAAGCATTGGAGGAGGCGCTGTCCCGTCGGGTGGTGGGGCAGGAGGAGGCCATCCGCTCCCTTGCCGCCGCCATTCGCAGGAGATCGGCAGGATTGCACTTAGCAGGCAGACCGGCAGGCAGTTTTCTCTTCACCGGCCCCACGGGAGTTGGCAAGACCGAACTGGCTCGGGCACTGGCAGATCTGCTGTTCGGATCGCAGAACGCCTTGATTCGGCTGGATTTGTCGGAATATCGGGAGGCTCACAGCATTGCACGGCTCATCGGCGCACCTCCCGGTTACGTGGGCTACGACGAGGGCGGTCTGCTCACCGAGAAAATCCGACGGACTCCCTATGCGGTAGTAGTGTTCGACGAGATCGAAAAGGCGCACCCCGATTTGTCCGCTCTGCTGCTGCAGATACTGGAGGAGGGCTGTCTTACCGATTCCTCGGGCAGGCGTGCCGACTTTTCCAACGCCTACGTGCTGATTACCTCCAATCTCAGCGCCCGTCGCCAAGGAGCGACCGTGGGATTTCTCAGCGACGGGCAGAAGAAAGATCCCGCCGAGTCTCTTCGCGGACACTTTTCCCCCGAACTGCTCTCCCGAATCGACGAGATCATCCATTTCCGTCCGCTGGATGAGGCGGATTTGGCGGCAATCGCGTCCCGTCAGCTCACCGAGCTGGCAGAGCGTCTGAAGGGACGGATGGAGCTGACCTTCGGGGAGGAGATTCCCCGCTATCTGGCAAAACTGGCAGGGCGCAATCCCGAAAGCGGGGCGCGCTCCATCCGTGCTCTTTGCCGTCGGGAGGTGGAAGATCCGCTGGCCCTTCGATTGCTCATCTCGCCCGCACCCACTCACATTATTTTGCAACTGACCGAGGATGGAATTGGTCTTGCTGAGGAGAAAGACACTGAAAAAAGTGAATTTTTTCAAAAAAACCCTTGACAAATGCAAATCTTTATGCTATTATAGGGGAGCGTCCGAAATAACGCCCCTGTAGCTCAGTTGGTAGAGCATTTGACTTTTAATCAAAGGGTCTGGAGTTCGAGTCTCCACAGGAGCACCAAAAGCGCCAAGCTTCGCTTGGCTAAAAGAAGAAAGAATAAAGAATAAATAAGAAATAATAAACAAAGATGCGCTGACGCGCTTTTGGTGTATTATTCTTTATTCTTTATTCTTTTTTCTTTATTCTTTAATTCCGCGGGGCGCAATATGAAAACTCAAAACATCCTCCTTGACAAATCCCTGCTCTTTGCAGCGCGAATTGTGAAGCTGCATCGATACCTCCTCAAAGAAAAACACGAAAGCATTATCGCAAAGCAGATTATCCGATCCGCTACCTCTATCGGCGCAAATGCAAACGAGGCGGTTTATGGGATCAGCAAGGCCGATTTTATCTCAAAATTGCAGATTTCTCTCAAAGAAACGGCTGAGACCGAATATTGGCTCCGACTTTTGATCCTTTCAGAATACATCAGCGAAAAAGAAGGCGAATCTCTTTTGACAGACTGTTTGGAAATCAAACGATTGCTTATTTCCTCTTTGAACACCTCCAAACAAAACAATATGTCGTAATCTCCCTTGCCGACTCAACCGAGTCGGTAATTTTTATCCTTTTCCGTTTTCACCTTAAATGTTCACAGTTAATTCACAAACGCCGCTACTTTCTGTGCTATAATAGACAAAAATAACCCTCTGTTAGGAGATTTCTTTGTGAAACGATTCATTGCTATTTTATTAGTTGCGGCATCTTGCCTTGTCGCATGTCAAACGAAACCCTCCTCTGATACAGTTCCTACCTCTCCTTCCAATATTACCACCACCAAGCCCACCACTCCCGGAAAGAAGCCCGTGGTAAAGCAGGACTATTCTCACCTGTTTGCCCCCGAAGAGCGTTTCGGCAACGTGAAGGTGAATGAGCTTTCTGCCGACGGTACCTACGTCTCCGGCAACTACACCCGCGTGGACGGCGCAACCGTACAGAAATATCCCCGCCTCACCAATCTCCCTACCCTGTATCTGGATTTCCCCGACGGCAAGGATCTCTCTTCGGTACAGCACGGCGTTTATACTGAAGCTACCTACACCTTCGTAGACGAATACGTTGAACACAGCTACTACAATCTGCCTCTGCAGATCAAGGGCCGCGGTAACTACTCCTGGTCCTTTGCGCAGAAGCCTTACGCCATTAAACTGGGCGAAAAGGCCGATTTCCTGGGTATGGGCGCTGCAAAGAAGTGGACGCTGATCACTGTAGGCAGTGACAAGTCTATGATGCACAACTATCTGACCCAGAAAATGGCCGCCGCTATGGGTCTGCGGGGTACTTGTGAAAACGAGTACGTGGACGTGGTGGTCAACGGTGAATATAAGGGCACTTGGGTACTCACCGAAAAGATTCAAATTCACGAGGAGCGCATTGACGTTCCCGATGAAATCGGCGTGCTCTTCGAAATCGAGATGGTTTACCGCCATTCCTGCGATTTCTGCATCGTTCTGTATGAGGACAGATGGAACCATGACAACTCGGTTCATCTGCGTCTGAAAACCTACAAGGGCACCGACATCGAGGATATGGACATCCGTCAGAGAGAGGCCGCCCGTGCGGAATTGCAGCCCTTCTTTGACAAAATTACCGCCGCAATGACCGATAGCCGGGTAACGGTGAAGAAGCTGAGCAAATACATCGACGTGGATTCCTTCGTCAACTGGTATCTGCTCAACGAAATGACCCGTAACTATGACTCCAAGTTCGTTACCAGCTGCTACTGCTTCATCAATGAGGATGGCAAGCTGTATATGGGTCCCGTTTGGGACTTCGATACCTGCTACGGTATTCAGACCCCCGACACCGACGGTTATTGGGTCAGCCAGGCACCTTGGTACACTTGGCTCTTGGATTGCCCCGAGTTCTTCACTCTGACTATGGAGCGTTGGACCGAGCTGCAGGACTCCGGTTTGCTGGAATCCTTCTACAACTCCATCGGTCAGACCGCCGAGCGCATCGCTCAGTCCGAAAAGCTGAACCACACCCTCTATCCCGTCAGCGAGCTGAGAAACGATTCCTTCGAAGGATCTGTGAAGTTCTTCCAGGATTGGCTCACCGCCCGTCTGGAATGGATGGACAGCGAGTTCTACATTGAGGCGGATCAGCCCACCGTGGCACCTCCTCCTGCGGTGACTACCACTACCGTGACCACCACCAAGCGTCCTCCCCGTTACCCCAAGTCCTGACGTGTGTACGTATAAAGGAGGAACGAAGAATTATGAAATCCCGCTTTATTTCCAAAAAACTGCTGTCGGGGCTTCTCATTCCCATCCTTACCCTTCCCTGCATAGCAACGCCTATGGGCATCAGCGCTAATGCTGCCGCTTCTCCGATTTTAGCCTGCACCCCTGCCGACGATTGGACAGCGCTGTTCGATCGCAAGGGCACCAAGGGCTGGCTGGCCGCAGACGGCATCTATTCGGTGGCGCTCAGTGGCAACGACGCACTTTCCGGAGCGGATGCCACCACCAAGACCCTCTTCTTCTTCAGCGATACCATCCTGGGGCAAGCCAACTCAAGCGGTAAAATCTCCCGCTACTACGGTATGGCCAATCATACCGCCGCGCTGCTGGTCGGCGATCAGCCCGATCCCTCTCAGATCAGCTTCTACTACGGTCAGAAGGGCAATCTGGACACCTCCGGCAATCTCAATCTCTTTGAGCAGAACCAATGGCTTTTCGACTGCTTCGTGGTGGGCAACAAGGTTTATGCCCTTGCCTTCTCCCAGCAGGATTGGAAGCCGGCACAGATTGATCTGATTTCCATCCCCATCTCGGCAGAGGGAGAGCCCCGATTCGACAAATATAAGCGCACCCGAAACGTAAAGCCTCTCCT
>JAFTMF010000069.1 GCA_017452565.1 Clostridia bacterium | reverse complement strand
GGGTATGCGCCTTTGCGTTATGCACAACCTCTACTTCTACAACGATCTGATGCAGAAGATCCGTGATGCACTGGACGGCGACTACTTCGAGAGCTTCTATCAGAAGTACGTACACAAGCTGGCCGAGCGCGTGGACGACTGATATGGGAAAGAAGTTGGCTGAATTTATCCGCAAATATCGAACACCCATCAGCTACGGATTGATTATTGCGGCTGCCTATCTACTGCTCTTTGCGCTTGGGATCACCTGCCCCATCAAGCATATCGTGGGCATCTCCTGTCCCGGATGCGGGATGAGCCGCGCTTGGTTTCACGCCCTTACCTTCCGCTTCTCCGAAGCGATAGGCTATCATCCTCTCTTTTGGATTGTTCCTATTGTGGCAATTGCTTGGCTACTCCGCAATCGGCATCCCCGCATTTGGAACTGCATTCTGTGGGGCGCTGTAGGCTTAATGCTGGCGGCGTACGTCCTGCGGCTAATCGATACCACCGACGCCGTGGTGGTCTTCGATCCCCAAAACGGTGCAATTCTGCGAACGGTTCGATGGATATTGCAATGAAAAAGCTCGTGCGACCATACGGGTGAGTATTTTATCCTACGATATGGAGGATCCATTCTATGTCAAAAGAGTATATTTTCAAGTATTTCGGTTCGAAAGAATCATTTGTAACGACTCTCGATTCATTTCATAGTAATAACAGCAGATTCTTTTACCTCGACAACTACATAATCGAAGTGCGGGATGAAGAAATATACTTCGGTGTAGAGCGTGCCGGTCACTCCGGAGGATACTGGTTTGTTTCTAAGTTTATAGAAGAAAATAATCAAATTATATTCAGAGGTACAATTCAGTATATCGGTCCCGAGAATAGCCGTACAAAAATTCAAAAAGCATTTGACAAAATCGTAGCAATACTTTTATGGATTTTGCTGTTTCCATTATTCATTGTTTTTTATTTCATTTCCAAAATCATATGGCTGATCGGAAAGATCCGTAAACGGCCACTCCTTGAAACTACAGAAGAGAAATTATTGAACTTGATGGAAAAGCTTTTGAATTGTCAAAGAGTCCTTAATGAACCCAATGAATAGTCAAAGCCCCAACAGACTTTAGTCATCTGTTGGGGCTTTTCCGTTAGTGAGGAATGAGCAAAACGGTAGGCAAATTCCCTTCGGGTATATCATTGGCAGATAAAATCGCACGTTGAGGAATCCGATAGCGCTTGGCAATATCCCACAGCGTTTCGCCGGGGGTGGGATAGCAGAGCGTGATGGAATCGCCTGCAGATGGCAAATCGCCGGTGGCAGGAATCACACTGCCTACGTAGCTGACCTCCCCCGAGTGGGCGACGAATCCGCTGAGTTTGCCGCTGAGACGAACCTTGATTTGCTCACCGTCAATCACGGCTGCGGGGGGCATCGTCCATTGGAATCGGCAGAAGCAAGGCTCGCCTGTATCGGAGACGTCCACCGTCACGGGGAAATTCTCCGCAAGGGATACACTCAGCGGTGCACCGTCGCCATCTGTGCCAATCACCGTCACCTGTGCGGCACAGTGCAAAACGGTTCCATCCTCGCCCTTTTCTTTGGAATCCACGGCGAGTTTGGCGAATGCGGCGCTGACGCTCTTCATTCCAGCCGCTTCTCCTTCCAGATTGCGGCTAAACTCACGGGAAAGATCGCCAATTTCGGTAAAGAGCTCCACGATCTCGCTCACCGTTTCGGTGGGCTGCTCCACCGAATAGCAATCCACGGGGCGGGTGCAGCTGAGTTTGCGCGCGATGGTAACGGCAACGGAATAGGTGAAATCCAACTCCACGCCGCGCGCTTCTCCCGTTGCGTCCTCCGAGGGGACTACCGTGACCTCTTCGGGCGTCAACGTCACCTTGCACAGATCGCCCTCCATTGCATCTCCTTGCAAGCTGCTGCGAATGGGGAATGAGATATTGGCATACTGCACCCGACTGTCGGGGGTAATGTAGAAAAGGGGAAGCTGACCGTTTCCGCCAAAGCGAACCTCCCCTTCCCCAGCCTCACAAGAGGTAACATCCAACTGCAGATCGCTCCATACGATCTGCGAAATAGGCGGCTCTTGCCCCAGCGACAGATCCTCCGATGCCTCGATGCCGTTTTCTCCCCAGCTGAGGATTTGTCTGCAGGTAACGGTTTGCAGTTTTTGCTCCAGTTTGGCAGAGGATAACTCGGGGGCAAGGATCGGCTCATCCTCACAACGGCAGAGCAGGCAAGGCGTTACCGTGATTTTGCCGCGGATTGCCAGTTTGCGAGGATTCACCGCACGGGCGGTTACCGCATCCAGAGTAGTATCGGCGGTGAGCACCGAGTCCTCGCCCTCGGTGCTGTAGGGCATCTGACCCGTATAGTCGATGGCGTAGCGTACGCCGTGCAGAGAGCCCTCTTCATCGGCCAACAGCACGTTGCAGTAAAGCATCCCCTCTGTTTGCAGCTTCCCTGCTCCCAGCACCGTCCGTCCTGGAGAGACGGTTGCACCGGTGTACAGAATTCTGTGGATATCGGGATAAGAATCGGGGAGGATGCAGTCTTTAGCAGCCTCCGTATGCAAAATCGGGCAATCGGTGGCCCGCCGCCACAGGGACGGAATGGTATGTTTTTCCAAATTGATCGCTCCTTGTATGGTTATTCTGCCATACTTTATGCGAGAATCGGAAAGAATATGCTATTCCGACAGACTGGGATGCTCGTCAAGATACTCCTGTATTTTCTTCAGCGCCGCTTTTTCAATGCGGGAGACGTAGGAGCGGGAAATATCCAGTCCTTCCGCAATCTCCCGCTGGGTAAGCGGCGGTGCACCCGTGAGTCCGTAACGGAGAATCAGAATCTGCCGCTCTCTGGGCGTCAGCCCTTCCCGAATGAATTTCTTCGCCCTGGATGAGGTGATTTTCACGAATATATCCTCTGCAATGGTATCATCCACGCTGATAATATCGATGTAGGTGAGGGGATTGCCGTCTTTGTCCACGTCGATGGGCTCGGACAGCGATACTTCGCATTGCGTCTTCTTCTGCGAGCGGAAGTACATCAGGATTTCATTC
>JAFTMF010000068.1 GCA_017452565.1 Clostridia bacterium | reverse complement strand
CTTTTCTTTGGCTCCTGCAAACGGACCGTCGAGGACGCCGGTCCCTACAAGGTAAGCGTGTACGTATTGATTGTATGTAGCGTATAAAGGCTATACTAAACCAAATACCCCTTTATAGAATAGGAAAATAATTATGCCTAAGTTTGGAATTTCCATTTATTGTATCTCCCGTAAAATTGTAAAGGGAGAAATCACCCCCGTTGAAGCCTACCATAAGCTCTGCGATTACGGCGCAGAAGCAGTAGAACTGGTGCCTTTCGGCTTCAATATCGCACAGAATCCTCAGTTGATTGAGGAGTTCAAGGAAGCGTATGCCAAGACCGGCGTGCCCTTCACCAACTATTCCCTGAACGGCAACTTCTTAGGGCTGACCTGCTGCGAGTTCAAGGACGAGATCAAGCGTGCAAAGCAGCACATTGACGCTGCTGCAAAGCTGAATATCTCCACCTTCCGTATGGACAGCGCCGCTTTCCGCCGTCCCATTCGGGAAAACACCATCGAGAATTTCCAGAAGGAAGTTCCCACCATTATCTCCGCTTATCAGGAGCTTTGCGATTATGCCGCAAAGTATAATATGACCATCCTGATGGAAAACCACGGCTTCCACGCCAACGGCGCTGACCGTGTCCGTCAGATTATGGTATCGGTGAACCGCGACAACTTCGGCCATCAGCTGGACGTTGGTAACTACACCTGCGTGGACGATATCCCCGAAATCGCCGTGAAGAAGATGATCCGCTTCGCTAAGACCATCCATATGAAGGATTTCTATATCCGTCCCGAGCATAAGAACCCTGGCGACAGCGCACAGTTCGACTGCGAAAACAGCTGGTTCCGTTCGGTTGGCGGCTCTTATCTGCGCGGCTCCATCCTGGCGCAGGGCGATATCGACATCTGGGACGTTACCCGTACCATCAAGCAGAGCGGCTTCGACGGTATCATCTATCTGGAATACGAAGGCATGGAAGAGTGCGAATACGGCACCCGCGTGTCCTTCGACAATATGAAGAGAATCTGGAACGAGGTCCGATCTTCGTTTTCTCAAAAAGCCCGACGGCAGTCGGGCTTTTTGCTGTTTACGGTGTTCGGGAACTGTTTTTAGCTCACTGAAACTTAACTGAAATACATTATAGAATTTTACGGAAAAATATTAGGATTTCTATGATTCGATATAAATGAATTGTTTTTGAAAAGAAGTCAAAAAATGCAGTTTGTGCAGATTGCACGATTTTATTTTCAATTATAGTTGATTTTGCCAATTTACAACAAAAGCAAGATATGGTATAATATTTCATAGTCCAAAGTGTTGCCTTTTGCAGGAAAAGGCAAGTCTGGAAATCATAAGGAGGTATCATTATGAAGCAAAACGAAGGCAAGCTTTCGCTGAAACGTGCGTTATTCACCGGCACCCTACTTACCCTCGGTCTCGGCGTATTGCTTGCAGGTCTGATCGCGTGCAACAAGAATGACAAAGATCAGACTACCACAACAACGACCACCAAAGAAGACGTATCAGGACCTACTGTTACTGTTCCCGGCGGCCCCTATTATTCACCCTCTGCTGTAGCCGTATCCGAGGACGGTAAGTGGCTTTTCGTTGGCGGTACTACCGACGAGAAGATCTATAAATACTCTACCGCAGACAACTCTCTCGACTCTTACTATGACGCCAAGGCTCCCGTTAACGGTCTTACCGTTTCCGGCGGTAAGCTTTACGCTACCGTTGGTAAGCTGGGCGGCAAGCTGGTTGTCCTTTCCTCCGATCTGAAGGAAGAGGGCAGCGTAGTTCTGGGTCACACCCCCATTGACACGGTTGTCAAGGGCAACACCGCTTACGTTGCAAACCGCTTCTCTTGCTCCGTTTCCGTGGTTGACCTTTCCTCTATGAAGGAAACCAAGGAAATCGCAGTGAGCCGTGAGCCGATGGCTCTGGAACTGGTAGGAGATAAGGTTTACGCAGCTTGTCATCTGCCCGAGGATAACGGCGTTGCTGAGACCATCAGCACTCGCATCTCGGTGATCGACACTGCCAAGAACGAAGTGACCGGTTCTATCGCTCTCTGCAACGGCGCTGCTAACGTAAAGGACATCATCGCTTCTCCCGATGGCAAGACCCTCTACGTTTCTCACAGCATCGCTCGTTATACCTACCCCACCACTCAGCTGGACGCAGGTTGGGTCTACACCAACGGCGTATCCGTGATTGACGTTGCCAAGGAAAAAGAATCCTACGCATTCCTGCTTGACGAGCTGGAATACGGCGCAGGCAATCCTTGGGGTATGGCAATCAGCGAGAATGGCAATACCCTGTAATTTGCTATCTCCGGTTCAGGAGAGCTGGTTAAGGTAAATCTTGCCAATCTGAAGAAGCTGGTTGACCGCGTTGGTACCAACACCGGTCTGGTAGATTCTTTGGATCAGATTGCCAACTACATCCCCTTCGCATCCAGCTGCAAGGAACGTATTGACCTGGGCGGCGAGGGTGTACGTTCCATCGTGCTTTCCGGCAATGCTCTGTATTGCGGTCAGTACTTCAGCGGCGACATCGCAGCGGTTGACGTATCTTCCTCCAAGATGAGCGTTATCGATTCCTTCGGCCCCGGCGAGCAGCCTAAGGCTGATGCAATCCGTCTGGGCGAGGCTCTGTGGTACGATTCCACCATTTGCTATCAGAACTGGCAGTCCTGCGCTTCCTGCCATCCCGATGGCAGAGCCGACGGCTACAACTGGGATAACCTGAACGACGGCGTTGGCGTATCCAAGCAGGCAAAGAGTATGCTCTATGCGCTGCGTACTCCTCCCGCAATGGTTACCGGTATCCGCGCAGATTCCGAGACCGCTATTGCAGCCGGTTTGAAGTATATCTGCTTCAACGCTGATACCGCAGGCAAGGTAGAGAACATCATGGCTTATATGATGGCAATGCTCCCCGAGCAGTCTCCCTACCTCAATGACGACGGCACTCTCACTGAGTCCGCTACCCGCGGTAAGGCACTCTTCGAAGAGTACGGCTGTGTAGTATGTCATCCCGCTCCTTTGTATACCGATATGCAGTTCCACACCTCCATTGACCTGGAGAACGAGCCTGCATGGGAATACCGTGATATGGATACCGCTTCTCTGGTAGAAGTATGGCGTACCTATCCTTGGGGCTACTTCGGCGGTCACACCGATATGGTTGAGTACGTGAAGTATTCCGTATCCAAGGCAGGCAAGACCATCACCGACGAGCAGGCAAAGGATCTTGCAAACTTCGTTCTCTCCATTGGTGCTGAGGGCGAGCAGTACGGTGCACTGCAGATCAAGAATGCAGACGGCTCCTACAACAAGCTGAAAGCCGGTCAGAATCTGGTGAGCCTCAGCGTGATCAAGCAGACCGCAGGCGCTCCCGATGCCACCGTGACCATCACCCTGTACGATAAGGACGGCAAGGAGCTGGACACCGAATCCAAGGAAATCAAGGATTTGAAGTACGGCACCTACACGAACTTCGACGTGGACATCACCGTTCCCGCAAATCTTGCCAAGGGCGCTTACTACGTAGTTAGCTTCAAGGGAGCTGACGGCAAGGCTCTGGCAACCGATCTGAAAATTATTCTGTATTAAAGGAGGCGATCGGAATGAAAATGAATAAGAAAACTCTCCTGAAATCTCTTCTGGTCGCAGGTGCGACTTTGCTCACCACCCTTACGATGCTGAGCGTCAGCTTCCCCGCAGCGGCAGCGAACGAAACGCTGGAATACAACAGTATGATCGGCGAGCTGATGGAAGAGTCTACCAGCTTCGTGGTAGTTTACCACAAGCAGATGGGCGGCTCCCACTACGCTTACACCGAGGCTGTTTCCGACCACCTGCTGGGCGACAGACAGTGGGGCGGCGACTCCGGTATCGAATCCAACTGGGATCCCGGTTCCAAGATGACTCTCGTGACTCTGGAAAGAGACGGCGACAAGGTTATCAAGACCGAGAAAACTCTGATTAATTCCCGTAGCGGCGTTCTCCGTGACCCCTGCGTTTCCGCAGACGGCACCAAAATGGTATTCTCCTGGAAGCAGAAGGCAGAAGATGATTACCATCTGTACGAATACACCTTCGCAACCAAGGAAACCGTTCAGCTGACCTTCGGCTCCGGCGTGGCTGATATCGAGCCCGTATATACCGGCAACGGCAATATCGTGTTCAACTCCACCCGTGACATCCAGACCGTTGACTGCTGGCACACCGACGTATCCAACCTGTTTATGTGCGGACCCGACGGCAGCAATATCACCCGTCTGGGCTACGACCAGGTTCATACCACTTACCCCACCACCACCTCTGACGGCCGCATCCTCTACACCCGTTGGGACTACAACGACCGTTCTCAGATGTACGTGCAGGCGCTGTTCCAGATGTTCCAGGACGGCTCTATGCAGACCGAAGTATTCGGTAACAACGCATCCAACCCCACCACTCTGCTCCACACCCGTGAGATCCCCGGCAAACCCGGCGAGTACGTTGCCATCGTTTCCGGTCACCACACTCATCAGGTAGGTAAGCTGCTGACTGTTGATACCAATTCCGGCAGAAACACCAAGAACGCAATTACCTACGTTTGGAGAGACGATGCAACTGCAGCACTGCAGAACTCTCACGATAACGATACCGGCCACTACTATGACGGCAAGGTATTCAAGTACCCCATCGCAATCAGCGACGATCTGTTCTTAGTATCCTCTTGCGATAACGGCTACTCCGGCCGCGAGACTCCCTTCAACATCGAGCTGGTTAATACCCGCAAGAAGAACGTAGTTTTGGTAGAAGGCAGCAAGGATTATCCTGCCAGCCAGGTAGCTCTGATTAAGAACAATCCTCAGTTTAACCGTGCAAGCCTTGTCAACTACGCGAATGAATACGGCACCTACTACGTAGGCAACGTATACGAGGGCGAGTCTATGAAGGGCGTTGCAGCAGGCACCGTTAAGTACCTGCGTGTAGTTGCGCTGGAATTCCGTTCCTCCGCAATCGGTGCAACCGTAGGCCGCGGCACCGGCGGTTCCGACCCCTATTCTCCTATCGCAACCGGTAACGGTTCTTGGGACGTTAAGAAGGTCATCGGTATCGTAGATGTCTACGAAGACGGATCGGCCTTGTTTACAGCACCCTCGGAAGTGCCGCTATACTTCCAGTTGCTGGATAAAGACGGCAATATGATTCAGACCATGCGTAGCTGGTCTACCCTCCAGCCCGGTGAATACTTCTCCTGCGTAGGCTGCCATCTGGATAAGAACTATGCACCTCCCACTCAGGCGAAGATCACACAGGCAATGAAGAATGGCGTACAGGAAATCCGCCCCGATATGTGGATGTCCGTATCCGATTCTTATGACGAGTATGATCCTTACGATGCATCCTCTCTTGTCGGCTTCGACTATCTGGACGTAGTACAGCCCATCCTGGATGCAAACTGCATTACCTGTCACTCCAACTCTGCTACCGGTTACAACAAGATCAACGCTGCTCAAATGAACAAGGTTGACCTCACCGCTGCAGATACCGTAATCTCCAAGCGTGACAGCTGGAGCTTTACCACCACCGCTCCCGCAGACTCTTGGGCTGCTGCCGATTTCGACAGCTCCAAGTGGGATATGGCGTTTGCTCCCTTCGGTAAGATCGGCACCGCTCCCGGTATGATCAACACCGTTTGGAAGAGCGATTCCATCTGGCTGCGCAAGAACGTAACCCTTACCCAGTACGATTTGGAAGAGTGCAACCTGATTATGAATCTGGCTTACACCGAACAGATCGAGGTTTACATCAACGGTACCAAGGTTTACACCGGCGATACCAAGTCTGCAAATTACACCTCTGTTGCACTGGATGCAGCTGCTCGTGCAGCTTGCAAGGTTGGCACCAACACCATCGCAGTGAAGGTTACCGGCTCCGATGCAGGTCAGTTCTTTGATCTGGAGCTGAAGGCAGGCAAGGGCGGCGGAACCACCACCAACCTGGTAAACGGCAAGACCAACTGGAAGATCACCGTATCCGATACCGAAATCATCACCGGCACCGATTGGACCAAGCCCGGCTTCGACACTTCCTCTTGGAAGAACGCATCCGCACCCTTCGGTAACCGCGCAGGCGGTAACGGCGCGTCCGGCTGGGGTCAGGACGGCAAGAACTATCTGTGGGCTGTCAAGACCTTCAACGTTGCCGATGCAGACGCTCTCAAGAAGGCTACCCTTTATCTGAACACCTTCTACGATGACGACGTGAAGTTCTACATCAACGGTCATCTGGTGCATCAGGACGGTAACTGGACCGATGAGTACAGAACCATCACCCTGACCAATGCGGCGCAGTATCTGGTAGACGGCACCAACGTGCTGGCTGTCAGCGCACTGCAGCACGTAGGCGGCTACGAAATGGATGCCGCTCTGTATGCAACCGTTCCCGTAGCAGGTCCTTCCTCCGGTTCCTCCGGCAGCCCCGCACAGTTCTCTTTGGAAGGCACTCCCGTTATCGGCGACCGTATGCGTAAGTACTTCCCCATGAGCTATCTGATCCTCACCGGTTCTACCGTTGACGGCAACAAGCAGTGGCTCACCACCAAGCCTCAGAACCAGTACATCAACTTCATCTCTTCTATGAGCCAGAGTGAGATTCTGAACCCCAACCGTTACGGTTCGGCTAAGTCCAATCTGATCAAGAGACTGAGAAACGGCCACGGCAATCTTACCGAAGAGCAGATTCAGGCAATCGCAGCGTGGATCGACCTTTGCGTACCTTGCTACGGCAGCTACTACGTTCGTGACGCTTGGGACGGCAATGACGTTCGTGAGTACGAGGAAGAGCTGCACAAGCGCGAGCTCTACGACAAGCTGGACGAGTACACCAAGCTGGCACGTGCAGGCCTCACCAAGGGTACCGGCACCGTGAAGATTGATTACACCACCGCCAAGAACAAGAACTACACCGCTGAAGGCGAAGGTATGGTTGTTCTGTACGTTCCCAACAAGTATGCGGGCAACGACAAGCTCACCATCACGCTTCCCGAGGGCGAAAAGTACCTGGCACTCTGCCTCAACTCCCGTGTAGGCGAAGCCATCATTTACTGTCCCGACGGAAAGTTTACCTATACCTTCCCCAACATGACCAACACCTGCTTCCCTCACACCATGAACCCCAGCAAGGGCGTTGTTTACATCAACAACACCATCACTGCTCGCGTGGCATCTGAGAAGGAACTGGCGAAGGAACACAACCTGGCGCTGAATCCCTACGACGTAGTAGACGGCACCAACGATTATCCTCACGCAACCACCAACAACGTAAACGATAACAACCTGTACTGGGCAGCCCGCAACGCCATCGACGGCTTCACCGCTAACGAAGGCCACGGCGCATATCCCTACCAGTCTTGGGGCCCCAACAACAACGTGAAGGCTACCGATTACTTCAAGATCGACTTCGGCAGAGAAGTTACCATCAACGAGCTGATCGTAGTCATCCGTGCGGACTTCCCCCACGACTCCTACTTCACCGGTTGTACCGTTACCTTGTCTGACGGCACCACGATGGATATCAACCTGACCAACTCCGCTCTGGAGCAGGTAATCGATCTGGGCGGCGTGAAGACCACCTCCATTAAGCTCTCTAATTTCACCGTTGAGACTGCAGGAGCAACCACTCCTTACGCAGCACTCACCGAAGTGAAGTGCATAGGCACCGAGGTGAAGAACTGATTCCATTCCGCTCTGCGGTCACGAATCATCTGAACCAAACAATCAGCCTCCGACGAAAGTCGGAGGCTTTTTGTGTGCATAATAATAAGCCCGATGCAGTTGCATCGGGCTTATCGTATGTAGAGATTACTTCGCCAGCTGTTCAAATCCCAGTTCCAAGAAGTTCTTGGCATCGGTGAAGCGGACGTTCTTGCTGGAGCATTTGAAGATCAGCACCATCAGCTCCTGACCGTCCTTTTCGGCGGTTGCGATCACGCAGGCGCCGGCAGGCGTGTGGAAGCCGGTCTTGCATCCGGTGGCGTAGGGATAATAGTATTGGGATTTCTCCTGTAGGAGGAAATTGCTGTTCTCCCAAGTCATCGTGCGGCCTTTGGCCAGATCGGTGACGGTGTAGGTGGGGGTTGCCATAATCCGGGACAGCAGGGGATTTTCCTTTGCCATCAGCGCTACCTTCAAAATATCGCCGATGGACGTAACGTGGGCGTCATCGTGATAGCCGTCGGGCGTGACGAAGTGGGTGGCGGTCAGCCCCAGTGATGCGGCGTAATCATTGAGTCCGTTCATAAAGCAGGTGACGGCATCGGCATTGGACAGAGTCATATCGTCTGCAATGATCCGTCCGCAGGTCACTGCAAGGGTATATGCGGCATCATTGCCCGAAGGGAGCATCAATGCGGCCACGATATCGGTGAAGGTGTACTTCTCCCCCTTGCGGATCTTGGCCTTGGAGGAATCGAAGGGAGCAATGCTGATCTCGCTGCCCACGGTAAAGATAGTGTCCTCGTCCACGATGGTCATCGCAAAGAGGATGGTCAGCAGCTTGGTGGTGGAGGCGGGATAGATCACCTGCTCGTCGCCGGTGGAGTAGATGGTTTTGCCGGCGGTGAGATCGTAGAGCAGGACGTATTTGGCGTTCCGCTTCAGCTCGGCGTAGGGACTCTGCTGATTCTCTTCGGTCTCCGGCTCGGTTACGGGAGGAGTCGGCTGAGTAGTGACGATGGGAGTGGTCTGCGTTGTGACAACAGGCGTTGTTACAATGGGATCGGTTTGCGTGGTAACGATGGGAGTAGTGAGCTCCGGCAGTGTAGTGGAGGTTGTGACCGATCCGTCGGGGGTATCGCTGTTGGGGAGCTTGGTGGCAGGTTTGTTCTCGCCATCGGAGGTGGTGACGGTCGGCTGATCGCTCTGTCCCGGATCTCGGGGAGGTGCGCTGGTGACCGATACCGTAGTCGCAGGCTGAGAGGAGGTGCTCTGCGATGCGGGAGCGTCATTGCAGGCGGCAAGGAGCAGAAGCAGAGCCAGCAGCAGCGCGGCAATGCTTACGTTGGGATGGAAATGGAAAAATCGTCTCATGTAGTTCCCTCAAAATGCCGAACTTCCCGCAAGGGGAAGTTCGGGGAGATATTATTTACCAAAAACAATCTTGTCAGCAGTCAGCAGACCGTTTTCTCCAAGGATTTCCACCTTGTCGAAGTCGCTCTGAGAGCCGCTGTAGTGAACCTTCTGCAGTGCGGTGCAATCTTCGAATACGGAATAGCCGATCTGCGTCAGTGCGGCAGGCAGGGTGACGGTGGTCAGCGCCCGACATCCGGCGAAGGTGCGGGAGGACAGCTTGGAGAGATTGGCACTGAGCTTCACCTCGGTGAGCGCGGTGCAGTTTGCCATCGCTTTATCGCCCACAGAAGTGACTCCGTCGGGGATCGTCAGGGTGGTGAAGGAGGTGCAGGCAAGGAAGGCGTTGTTGCCGATGGACTCCAGCGTCTCGGGGAGAGTGATGGAGGGCAGGGAGGTGCAGAAGCTGAAGGTATCGTTGCCGATGGCGGTGAGTCGGCTACTGAAGGTGAGCTTTTTCAGAGAAGTGCAGCGCAGGAACAGACCGTCGGGCAGACGGCGCAGATTCTCGGGCAGATCGATCTCGGTGAGAGCGGTGCAGCCTTGGAACGCGTTTTCGCCGATGGCTGCAAGGCTGTCGGGGAGCTTGACCGTCTTCAGGGCGGTGCATCCGCTGAACACTTCTGCTTCCAGCGTTACCAGTCCGGGGGCCTCAAAGGAGGTCAGACGGGTGCAATTTGCAAAAGCGCTCTTGCCGATGGTGGTAACGGTGGGGGCAACTATAACCTTTTCCAGATTCGGTGATTTGGTAAAGGAACTGGCGGCAATGGCAGTAACCTTCTGATCGGCAAAGAAATCGGGGATGGTCAGCGTTTTGCCGGTATATTTGAAGGTTTGGGTATTAAAGGACAGCACGCCGTTTTCGATGGTGTACTGAGGATATTCCTCGGCGGAGTAGAACAGAGCGTCCTCACGGCCGGTGAGCACTTTTTTCAGATCCTTGATTCGCTGTTTGCAGTCCTCGTAATCGCCCAGCTCTTCCAGAAGGGCAAGGGCTTCGGTGTAGCGTCCCTCGCTTACCAGATCGGTGGTACGGGAGTATTTGGAATAGCGGGCGGCAGGAATGGCAACCAGCGTAATGAACAGCGTAATTGCAAGGATCACCGCTGCCACAGAGCCGATCCAAATGGCGGCTTTGGTGCGCTTTTTTCGCTTAGCGGCGGCCAGTTCGGCGGCAATCCGCTCTTCCTCGGCGCGCTTCTGCGCCAGCCGTTTCTCGGAAGTGCGGAGGGATTTGGCTTTTTTGGCAGCCTCGGTGGCACGTTTGGGGGCATCCTTGTAATTGCCCAGCGCCTTCCACGCCTGGGCGGTGGCTTCCAGCTCGTCTGCAGTGGCGGGGGTGAGGGCGGTCAGTCGTTTGTACTCGGCATCCCGTTTTGCGGCAAGCTCGGCTTCGGCAGCTTTGCGGGCAGCTTCGGCTGCCTCGGACTCCAGTTTGTCCGCCAGTGCGGTGAACTTTTTGATGAGATAGGCCTTGGAGGGATCGTTCAGCGTAGCCAGCCCCTCGGCAGCGATGCGATAGCCTTCCACGGTAGCGGGCGGATTCAGCCACTCGGCAGGGATGGGAGCAGGCTCGGATACGGTTTGCTCCACAGATTCGATGACGGATTCGGGATTCTCCCGGGCGGTGTCTATCGTGGGTGCGGTTACTGCTTCTTCTGCAGGCGCATCTGCTACGGGGGTATCTGCGGGTGTATCTACGGGAGGATCACCTACACGCCAAACACTGCCGTCGGTGAATACAACCTTTTGCAGATGCAAATCTATCTGTGCAGTTCCTTTTAACGAAAGCACTACCGGCGTTTCGGAACCGAAGGCAAGGGTAGGGGAGACGGACAGTCCGCGAAGGCTCTCGCCTTTGAGCTGCCCCAAGCTGTCACCGGCATCGTCCTTGCAATCCAGATCGAAGTAAACCGATCGGATGGTATAGGAACAGCAGTTTTGACAAGTAACGAAAAGCAGTTCGCGATTGTAAGTATAGTCATAGGCTACACGCAGGGAGCTGATGAAGATGGGAGCGTCCTTGGTCTGGTCGGCCGCAGACAGTATCTTCTCGGAGATCAGTTGCAAATTATTTTCCATAAATCCTCCTGAATGAGGTGTTTTTTCTACGATTAAACTATATTATAACATATTCTGACGAAAAAAGCAATAGATTCTTCTCTGCAGGATGTAAACAAAGAGAAAACTCGCCTCGGATAGAGGCGAGTTTTCGGAGAAGTTAGCCCTGAGACTTCAGATCGTTCTCGTACTTCTCGATCATTTTCTTAACCATCTGACCGCCGATGGAGCCGGCCTGACGGGAGGTGAGATCGCCGTTGTAGCCCTTGTTCAGGGTAACGCCAACCTCGCTGGCAGCCTGCTGCTTGAACTGTTCCATTGCGGACTGTGCTTCGGGTACTACGATTCTGTTGTTGGATTCCATAATTTATAATCTCCTGTTCTTTGGTGGGGTTCTATGATTTGTCTTTTCAACTTCCGGAGTTACCGCGCAGCGGTTACTCCAAGAGCCGCCGCGGTGACTTTGTCGCCACGGTTGCTCCGAGAGCCACCGTGGCGACTTTGTTGCCTCGGTTGCTCTGTTGGTAGTATGGACGGCGATGTAGGAGATATGAGAGGGAATTGTTGGTTTTTTGATGATTGCTTTGCTACTCGTAGTTTTTGCAATTTTATAGCGGTTTGGTCGATAATATTTCATAAAAATATCGGTATATACTTGAATTATGGAAAGAAATGCTGTATAATAAAAACAACGCTCCGTGCGCTTGGAGAGTCTCAACCGCTCGGAATTAGAATGAAAGGAAACTGTTATGCGGAAAGATTTCGGAGCCAAAACTTGGCTGTATCCTATGCCCGTGCTGATCATCGGCACTTATGATGAGGGCGGCGTGCCCAATGCGATGAATGCGGCTTGGGGCGGTATTTACGATACCAATCAGGTAATGATCTGCCTTGCGGATGACCATAAAACCACCGAAAACATCAAGCAAACCGGTGCTTTTACGGTAAGCTTCGCTACGGCAAAGACGGTGGCGGCATGCGACTACGTGGGCATTGTATCGGCCAATGACGTCCCCGATAAGTTTGAGCGGGCAGGCTTCCACGCAGTGAGAAGCGCGTTTGTGAACGCTCCCATTATCGAGGAGCTCCCTATGACGGTGGAATGCAAACTTATCAAGTTCAACGAGGACGGGATTTGCATCGGTGAGATCGTCAACGTATCGGCAGACGAGAGTGTGCTGGATGAGGGCGGCAAGGTAGATGCAAAGAAACTGGATCCTATTATATATGACGGCGCAACACACGCTTATTGGAGCTTCGGCGAGAAGGTCGGCAAGGCTTTTTCGGACGGCAAACAGCTCCGGTAAAATCGTAACAATTCAATCATTGACTCCCAAATCCCCAATTGCGATCCCCTCTATATGAGACAGAATGAATCAGTTCGATCCAAAGACGCCGATAGACGGCGTCTTTTTGTGTCCTGTGACGGAATTGTAGTGATGATCGTTGTGGTATGCGATCTGATCTATCAAAATGGTATTTATTTTAAAATTATAAATTTTTCAGGAGGTGCAGTATGAAAACTGTATTCAAGAAAAAGAGTGTGATCGTTCTGATCGCCTCGCTGCTGGTGCTATGCCTGGGCGTGGTTGCCTTCTCGGTATATGCAGCAGATCAGAAACCCGAAGAAATCCCGGATGAGGCATGGTTCTACCTCTCGGATTTCCCGCCTATGGAAAATATCGTATCGGGCTGGGACGGTGCCGACTATTTGAGCATCAACGCAGGCCTGACCGGTAATCCTGCAGATCTTTGGCTGAACCCCGAAACTGCAACCTCTTCCAAGAATGCTCTGAAGTATTCCCACGGTATGAGCTTGCACGCTCCCGGTAAGGTTGTGTACGATATCAGCGATATGAACGCAACCAGATTCACCTGTCTGTACGGTGCAAACGCTAAGTCCGCAAGCGGAAAAGGATCGGTTGGTCTGAAGATTTATACCGATCTGAATGCTCCAGGTGAGTATCTCTACTGTCTGAACTCCGCAGAGGATGCGGCGCGTCTGGGCGTGGAGCGCTTCCCCGTAGGGCAGTATGACAAAGCGGTGGTAATCGATATCGCCATCCCCACAGGTGCGACCCGTCTGTATCTGGAGCCCACCGACGGCGGCGACGGCAACGATTCCGACCACGCAGTCTTTGCAGAGCCCAAGCTCTTCGCAAACTATGCCTATCTGTCCAATATGGAAGCTGTAAAGCTCAGCGCCGGTTGGGGTAATGCACTGGCGGACAACTCGGTGAACGGTCAGATCCGTTTCAATACGCTGTACAAGGGTTCTGCAGGCGGTACTGCCAACCACAAGCAGGTGGTGTACGAGGAAGGCATCTGCGTTCACGCGCCCAGCACGGTTACCTATGACATTGAGGGAATGGGTGTCAAGCGATTCACCGCATTCTGCGGCATCAGCGCCAATGCAGGTAACTACAATCCCACTACCACCTTTAAGGTATTCTTTGACGGGGTAGAGGCTCACTCCATTACCAAGACGAAGGATAAAACCAACGTTGCCATCGGCGAAAACATCGACCTGAAGGTTCCCGAAGGTACCAAGACCATCACCCTGACCGCACAGGCTGTGGGCAGCAACGACGGTAACCACACCTGCTGGGCATATCCCCGACTGTTCGGTGAGAATCTGGATAAAGTGATGGATCTCTCCCTTGCCATCGAAAACGACGGCATCTTCCTTGACAAGGAGCACGAGGTAAAAGTGCTTGCCGAGAATGCCAAGGGTGTTCAGGTAGAGCTGGACGCATCCGAGGTAAGACTCACCGCTGAAAGTGACAATATTACCGTGAAGGGCAACAAGGTCAAGGCCACCGCTCCCGGTGCAGCGGTGCTGAAGGTGGAATGCTTGAAAGGCTCCGAGGTTCTGTTCGAAAAGACCTTCGAGCTGGATATATTCGATGAAAACACCAGCTGGGAAATCACTTCCCCTAACGGTAAATCCCAGATGAAGGTCTTCCTTGCCAACGGAAAGGCATTGTATACCGCCACCACAGACAGCAAGACCTACGTTCAGCTGTCTCAGATGGGTCTGAAGACCACTACCGTGGATTACTCTCAGGGCTTGGAATTCGTCAGTGCCACCGCTTCCAAGGAAATCAAGGAAAGCTACGATATGATTTCGGGCAAATTCTCCACCTACGAGAATCACTGCAACGAGCGCACCATCACCCTCAAGAAGGGCAGTGCAGCCGAGCTGACACTGATTATCCGAGCTTACGACGACGGCGTTGCGTTCCGCTATGCCATCGCAAACAAGTCGATCATTCAGATCAAGGATGAGGTCACCGAGATGGTGATTCCCCAGTCCAGTTATACCTGGTATCAGCCCAACACCGGCGGCAAGTACCCCAATACTCACGAGCAGCAGTTCGGTTACGGCGAGACGACCAAGTATCTCTTCGATATTACCCTTCCTTTTATGTATAAGACTCCCGAAGGCGTCAGCGTAGTGGTCAGCGAGGCCGATCTGGACGGCAGCTACTGCGGTACGGTACTGCATAGCCTTTCAGACAACGCCTACAAATTCGCCTTCCCCGAGCAGCAGACCAATTCCGGCTACTCCAAGTCCACCTTGGTGAACGGGGGCACAAACTTTGAGTCTCCTTGGAGAGCCTTCGTGGCAGGCGATGAAGAGACCATCTTCCTGAGCACGATGTTCGAGGATCTGTCCGATCCCTGCGTGATTGAAGATACCTCCTGGATCGTTCCCGGTATCACCTCCTGGTCTTGGATGTCGGGTATGAGATCGGGGGGCAATCCTTACGATTTCCAGGCAAACAAGCGGGTTATTAAGGAATATATTGACTTTGCGGCAGAAATGGGCTGGGATTACTACATCCTGGACGAAGGCTGGATGAAGCGAATCACCCATCAGGAAGCAAAGCAGCAGGGGCTTACCGGCGGCAGAGATTGGCTTCCCAACGGCGGCTGGTATACCGGATTCTACAATTACACCGAAGAGATCGTGGAATATGCCAACGAAAAGGGTATCGGGCTCATCGCTTGGGTGCACGTATCTCAGATCAACGATCCCAAGAACGATTACGAGCAGATGGATAAGCTCTTTGCCCAGTTCCACGAATACGGCATCAAGGGCATCAAAGCCGACTTCTTCAACAGCGAGAATCAGGAAACCATCCAGCTGTATAACAAGATTTACGAAAAGTGCGTGAAGTATCAGCTGCTTGCCAACCTCCACGGCTCCAACAAGCCTACCGGCGAGCGCAGAACCTATCCCAACGTCATCAACCGCGAGGCCATCTACGGCGAAGAGCTGAGCAGCACCAAGGCTTCCCAGATGGTAATCCAGTCCTATCTGAGAGGTTTGGTAGGTCCCACCGATTTTACCCCCTACATCTATCCCTCCGGCGGATCCGACACCACCATGGCCCATCAGCTGGCGCTGAGCGTCATTTACGAGAGCGGTATGACCTGCTTTGCCTCCACCATCGACGAATATCGAGAACTGAAGGATAACGTGAAGCAGTATTTCTACGCATATCCTACCACTTGGCACGATTCCCGCTTCATCAGCGGTACCATCGGCAAGGATATGACCGTGGCAAGACAGTCCCGTGACGGCAGATGGTATATCGGCGGTATCACTACCACCGCCAAGGAAGAAACCGTTGTGCTGGACTTCTTGGAAGAGGGCGTAGACTACACCGCATACATTTACACCGATAACAGCAGAGTGCGTGTAAAATATGAAGAGAAATCGGTGAAGAAGGGCGACGAGATCACCGCGAAGCTCTCCAAAAACGGCGGCTACGCCATCAAGATCGTGAAGAGCATCCCCGACGGGGAAGAGATTGAGGTAGAGCTGAACGTAGAAGCTACCGTAAACAATCTGGGCAACGTAACCCTGTCTCCCGAAGGATTCCAGTACCTGCTGAAGCGTGCCGGAAGCGACGATACCATTACGCTGACTACCGATGCATCGGGTAAGGCTTCTATTGCCTTCACCTTCAACAAGAAGCACATTGGCGTAACCTACGTTTATCTTCTGTCTCCGATTGCGGGCGATAAAGAGCACGTGACCTATGACGATACCGTCTACTCCTTCAACATTACCATTGTACAGGATCCGGTTACCAACAAGTTGGCTGCAAAGCTCATCATTGACGG
>JAFTMF010000067.1 GCA_017452565.1 Clostridia bacterium | reverse complement strand
GAGCCCGATCCCCCCAACTTTACCCCCCGTATCAGCGGTATGATCACCTTCAAGAAGCGTGATTTCTCTTACAAAATGAGCATTCTGAAGTCCGCAGATCCCGAAGGCACCGCTTGCAACCGTCACACCTACTCCTATGCGGCGCTCCCCGGTCTGGGTCACTTCATCCACACCTATATGTGCGACGGAAATCCTATCCCCACCTTCTGCACCGAGCCCGAGCGCATCTATATTCCCAACGATATCGATGCCTTCACCGCCGACATCTGGAACAACCTCAACGAGCAGAACAAGATCTCTATGTACGTTCGCTACGTTGATCTGGAAACCGGCGAAGAGCAGAATCGGATGATCAATAAGAATAAGTAATTTATTATGTATGGGGCGTTGCCCCATGCCCCACCAAGAACCTTTTTGAAAAAAGGTTCTTGGAACTCCAAAAACTTCTCTAAATGCCCAACATGGGATGTTCGCCGTAGGCGAACTCCCGGACTTCAGCGAAGCTGAACGTCCAGTACTTGTCGGGCAGGGAAGTGGAATGACCGACTCTTGCGCCACAAGTCTTTGTGGCGCCATACACAAGTTTGTGAAAGGTTTGGAAAACTTTTTTCAAAAAGTTTTCCAAGAGAGTGATAAAAATGAACGAGTTTATGCTGAAATATGGGTGCAATCCCAATCAGAAGCCTTCCCGTATCTTTATGAAGGACGGAAGCGAGCTTCCTATTACCGTACTCAACGGCCGTCCCGGCTATATCAACTTTTTGGATGCCTTCAACTCCTGGCAGCTGGTCAAGGAGCTGAAGGAGGCACTGGGCATTCCCGCTGCCGCATCCTTCAAGCACGTTTCCCCCGCAGGCGCTGCAATCGGTCTGCCCCTGGATGCAGGTCTGAAGAAGGCTTGCTTCGTAGATACCGTGGAAGGTCTGGACGAGTCTCCTCTGGCCTGTGCATTTGCACGTGCCCGCGGCACCGACCGTCTCTGCTCCTTCGGTGACTGGATCGCACTCTCCGACGTGTGCGACGTGACCACCGCTAAGCTGATCCAGCGTGAGGTGTCCGACGGCGTCATCGCTCCCGGCTACGAGCCCGAGGCACTGGAGATCCTCAAATCCAAACGCAAGGGCGGCTATAATATCGTACAGATCGATCCGAGCTACACGCCCGCTCCCATCGAGACCAAGGACGTATACGGCATCACCTTCGAACAGGGCAGAAACGAGTTCAAGATCGGCTATCACCTCTTAGAAGAAGTGGTTACCGCCAACAAGGATCTCCCCGAGTCCGCAAAGCGCGACCTGATCGTTGCGCTGATCACTCTGAAGTACACCCAGTCCAACTCTGTCTGCTATGCAATGAACGGTCAGGCAATCGGCGTAGGCGCAGGTCAGCAGAGCCGTATCCACTGCACCAGACTTGCAGGTACCAAGGCAGACACTTGGCTGCTCCGTCAGCATCCCAAGACTCTCGATCTGCCCTTCATCCCCACTATGGGTCGCCCCGAGCGAGACAACGTCATCGACGGCTACATCAACGGCAACGAAGAGGACGTTTGCGCTGACGGCAACTGGCAGAAGTATTTCACCACCCGTCCCGAGCCTCTGACTGCCGAGGACAAGCGTGTATGGCTGGACGGCTTCCGCAATGTTTCGCTGGCATCCGACGCCTTCTTCCCCTTCGCCGATAACATTCAGCGTGCCTATGCTTCCGGCGTGAAGTACGTAGCTCAGCCCGGCGGCTCCATCCGTGACGATCTGGTCATCGCCGAGTGCGACAAGAACGACATGGTCATGGCCTTCACCGGCATGAGATTGTTCCACCATTAAGGATACGTTAGGGGGTCTTTTTGTAAAAAGCCCCCCTAAAACCCCCGAAAAACTTTCATAAAGCCCCGCAAATACTTGCGGGGCGTGGGTGGTTATATAGAACTGTTGAGAATTACGCTAATTCTGTCCTATCGGGCAAGTACTTGCCCGATCAATAGAAGTTTTTGAAGATTCCAAAGAAACTTTTTTCAAAAAGTTTCTTTGGCAGGGTTTGGGGCAGAGCCCCAAAGGAGATATAAATCATGAAGCTTATGGTAGTAGGCGGTGGCGGCAGAGAGCACGCCATCATCAAGAAACTGAAAGAGAATCCTGCGGTAGAGGAAATTTTCGCTCTGCCCGGAAACGGCGGCATTGCGGCTGACGCTACCTGCGTTGCCATTGGCGCCAAGGAAATTGACAAGATCGTGGAATTTGCCACGGCGAACGCCATCGACTACGCCGTAGTCGCTCCCGACGATCCGCTGGTGCTGGGATGCGTGGATGCGCTGAATTCGGTAGGCATCCCCTGCTTCGGCCCCGAGGCAAAGGCGGCGATCATTGAGGGAAGTAAGGTCTTTTCCAAGGATCTGATGAAAAAATACGGCATTCCCACCGCAAAATACGAGGTGTTCACCGACCTCGCTGCAGCGCTGACCTATCTGGAGTCCGCTCCCATCCCCACCGTTGTTAAGGCAGACGGTCTGACACTGGGTAAGGGCGTTATCATCGCTATGACCCGTGACGAGGCAAAGGACGCAGTCCGCTCTATGATGGAGGATAAGGTTTTCGGCGAATCGGGCAGCAGAGTCGTCATCGAGGAATTCCTCACAGGTCCCGAGGTGTCGGTGCTTTCCTTCACCGACGGCAAGACCGTAGTGCCGATGATCTCTTCTATGGACCACAAGCGTGCCCACGATAACGACGAGGGTCTGAATACCGGCGGTATGGGCACCATCGCGCCCAACCCCTACTATACCCCCGCAGTGGCGGCAGAGTGTATGGAAAAGATTTTCCTGCCCACCGTTGCCGCAATGAACGCAGAGGGGCGTACCTTCAAGGGCTGTCTCTACTTCGGTCTGATGATTACCCCGAACGGCCCCAAGGTCATCGAATACAACTGCCGTTTCGGCGATCCCGAGACGCAGGTAGTGCTTCCTCTGCTGAAAACCGATCTGCTCACCGTGATGCAGGCGGTTACCGAGGGTCGCCTTGCCGAGGTAAACGTAGAGTTTGCAGAAGATTCTGCCTGCTGCGTGGTAATGGCCTCCGACGGTTATCCCCAGAAGTACGCATCCGGCTTTGAAATCAAGCTGCCCACAGAGACTACCGCCAACATTTTCGTCGCAGGTGCCAAGATTGCCGATGGCAAGCTCCTCACCGCAGGCGGCCGCGTACTGGGCGTTACCGAAACCGCTCCCACTCTGGAAGGAGCTATTGAAAAGGCATACGAAGCGGTGAAGACCGTTTCCTTTGATAACGCATACTATAGAAAAGACATTGGTCAGCGTGCGCTTGCTGCAAAAATTGCAGGCAACTGATGCTGAGAAAGGATTTTTGAATGGTTTATCGTATTTATGTAGAAAAGAAGAAGGAGCTTGCCAACGAAGCGAAGAGTCTCCTTTCCGAAATTAACGGACTTCTGCAGATTTCTTCGGTCACCGACGTGCGCTTCTTTAACCGCTATGACGTGGAGAATATCACCCCCGAGCTGTTTGACTACGCCGTGAAGACCGTTTTCTCCGAGCCTCAGCTGGATTTGACCTCTACCGCTCTCCCCGACACTGCAGGTGCTACCGTGGTGGCAACCGAGTATCTCCCCGGTCAGTTTGACCAGAGAGCTGACTCTGCGGCACAGTGTATCCAGATCATCTCCTGCGGCGACAGACCCACCGTACGCACCGCAAAGGTATACTATTTCTACGGCAATCCCAGCGAAAGCGAGCTTGCCGCCATCAAGAAGCATATTATCAACCCCGTAGAGGCTCGTGAGGCTTCTCTCGATACCGTTGAGACGCTGAAGACCGACTACGCAATCCCCACCGAGGTAGCAACCCTTGGCGGCTTTACGAAGCTGAATGAGGAAGGCCTCAAGGGCTTCCTCCGTGAGCAGGGACTGGCAATGGATCTGGACGATCTGAAGTTCTGCCAGAGCTACTTCATCTCCGAGGACCGTGATCCCACCATCACCGAGATCAAGATGATCGACACCTACTGGTCGGATCACTGCCGTCATACTACCTTCCTCACCACCATTGACAACGTTACCTTCGAGGACGAGATCCTGCAGAAGGCATACGATCGCTACGTAGAAGTTCGTCGGGAGCTGGGCAGAACCAAGCCGCAGAACCTGATGGACATTGCCACCATTGCTACCCGTTACCTCAAGGCAAACGGCAAGCTGCCCAAGCTGGACGAGTCCGAGGAAATCAACGCTTGTACCGTCAAGATCAAGGTTTCCATCGAGGGCAAGGAAGAGGATTGGCTACTGCTCTTCAAGAACGAGACCCACAACCATCCCACCGAAATCGAGCCCTTCGTCGGTGCCGCTACCTGTATTGGCGGTGCCATCCGTGACCAGCTCTCCGGTCGTTACTAAGTTTATGCGGCTATGCGTGTTACCGGTGCGGCTGACCCCACCACTCCCGTTTCCGAAACCATCCCCGGCAAGCTGCCTCAGCGTACCATCGTACAGACCGCGGCGGCAGGCTATTCCTCCTACGGTAACCAGATCGGTCTGGCTACCGGTCAGGTAGACGAGCTCTATCACCCCGGCTACGTTGCTAAGCGTATGGAGATCGGCGCAGTTATCGCCGCAACTCCCGCTGATCACGTGCGCCGTGAGTGTCCTCTCCCCGGCGACAAGATCATCCTGCTGGGCGGACGTACCGGCCGTGACGGCTGTGGCGGTGCTACCGGCTCCTCCAAGTCCCACACCGTGGAATCTCTGGAAACCTGCGGTGCAGAGGTACAGAAGGGTAACGCTCCCGAGGAGCGCAAGCTCCAGCGCCTCTTCAGAAACGGCGAGGCATCCCGTCTGATCAAGCGTTGCAATGACTTTGGCGCAGGCGGCGTATCGGTTGCCATCGGCGAGATTGCAGACGGTCTGGTCATCGACCTCAACGCCGTTCCCAAGAAGTACGACGGTCTGGACGGCACCGAGCTGGCTATTTCCGAATCTCAGGAGAGAATGGCAGTTGCCGTTGCTCCCGAAGACGTGGATCGTTTTATGGAATTGGCGGCAGAGGAGAATCTGGAATCCACCGTGGTTGCCACCGTGCAGGCTGAGCCTCGCCTCACTATGTACTGGAACGGCAAGGCAATCGTGGACATCTCCCGTGAGTTCCTCAATTCCAACGGCGCGGAGAAGCACATTGACATCGCTCCCGCAGCCGCATCCTCCGAGGCTTATTTCTACGAATTCAACCGTGATTTCGAGCAGGCTTACAACGAGGTGGTCACTGACCTCAACGTTTGCTCCAAGCGCGGTCTGTCCGAGCGCTTCGACTCCACCATCGGCGCAGGCACTGTGCTCATGCCCTTCGGCGGTAAGAACCAGCAGACTCCCATTCAGGCGATGGTGCATACGATCAGCCATCCCGAGAAAAATTCCGACACGGTTTCCTATATGGCGTGGGGCTACAACCCTTACATTGCCGAAAAGTCTCCCTATCACTCCGCATATCTGGCAGTGGTAGAGTCTGTTTCCAAGCTGATCGCAACCGGTGCCAAGTTCGAGGACGTTTACCTCACCTTCCAGGAATATATGGAAAAGCCCGGTCGGGACGGCAAGCGTTGGGGCAAGCCTTTGGCGGCACTGCTGGGCGCATTCGACGCGCAGATGGATCTGGGCATCGCCTCTATCGGCGGTAAGGACTCTATGTCCGGATCCTTCGAGCAGATCGACGTTCCTCCCACCCTCGTTTCCTTCGCAGTGACTACCGATCCTCTGTCCTCTGTGCTCACCAACCACTTTAAGGGCGCAGGTCACAAGGTAGTTTGGCTGAAGCCCAACTACAACGAAAAGGGTCTGCCCGATGCCAAGTCCCTGCTGGCACTGTACGGTCAGGTCACCGATCTGATCCGCTCCGGCAAGGCACTGGCGGCGTATACTCCCACCTATTTTGGTGTTGCCGAGGCAATCTTCAAGATGGCAATCGGTAACAACGTCGGCTTCAAGTACGCTGACGGTTTGTCTATGCAGGACGTCTTCTACTACTCCTACGGCTCCTTCGTCGTAGAGCTCGCCGACGATACCGATGCAGGCACTCTGCTGGGTTACACCACCGAAGAGAAGACTATTGTAGGCGCATCCAACTGGCCTAACAACAAGGCACTTTCTCTGGACGCACTCCTTGCGGCTTACGAAGGCAAGCTGGAGGACGTATATCCCTGCAATATCCAACAGCCCAAGAAGGATATTCCCGCATACAGCTACGAGGCCAAGTCTTATCCCGCTCCTGCGGTGAAGATCGCCCGTCCCAAGGTTCTGATCCCCGCATTCCCCGGCACCAACTGTGAGTTTGATACCGCAAAGGTACTGTCTGCTGCAGGCGCTGATCCCGAAATCATCGTCATCAACAACCTGAGCCAGCAGGGAATTGCTCAGTCTGTAGAATACTTCGCAAAGCGTGTGAAGGAATCTCAGATGATCTTCATCCCCGGCGGCTTCTCCGGCGGCGACGAGCCCGACGGCTCCGGTAAGTTCATCACCGCCTTCTTCCGCTCCGGCGCAGTGAAAGAATCGGTCAACGAGCTGCTGAAGACCCGTGAAGGTCTGATGGGCGGTATTTGTAACGGTTTCCAAGCCCTCATTAAGCTGGGTCTGGTGCCCTACGGCGAGATCGTGGACACCACCGAGTCCGATCCTACCCTGACCTTCAACACCATCGGCCGCCACCAGTCCAGAATCGTGCGCACCCGCATTGCCTCTAACAAGTCTCCTTGGTTTGCCAAGACCAAGGTGGGCGAGGTTTACAACGTAGCCATCTCCCACGGCGAGGGCAGATTCTACGCTGATGATGCGCTGATTGCCAAGCTGGCGGCAAACGGTCAGATTCTTACCCAGTACGTAGACTTCGACGGCGTACCCACCACCGACATCCACTTCAATCCCAACAACAGTGCAATGGCAATCGAGGGTATTACCTCTCCCGATGGCCGTGTGTTCGGTAAAATGGGTCACACCGAGCGTTACAACGACGGTCTGTACAAGAACGTGGAAGGCAACTACGATCCGCACATCTTTGAGGCAGCGGTAGAGTATTTTAAGTAATGAAGTGTCGCGTGGCGACATGAAGTGTTGCTTCGCAACATGAAGTGCATATGCTTCGCATATGCATGAAGTTCCCCTCTGCAAGCTACGCTTGCAGAGGGGAGATAAGGAAGTTTTTCGGCGTAGCCGAAAAACAATTCCAATGAATTATCTATACTTTTGCCATCGGAAGGATGGCATTATGAGGTTTATACTATGGCATTCGAATTTGTACGCAAGCTCCCCATTCCTATGGAGACGAAAGAAAAATATCCCCTCACTATGGATGCGGTAGCTGCGAAAGAAAAACGGGATAGCGAAGTAAAGGCGATCTTTGAAGGTAAGTCTGATAAGCTGCTTCTGATCATCGGTCCTTGCTCGGCTGACCGTGAAGATTCGGTGATGGACTACGTCTATCGTCTGAAAAGAGTGCAGGAGCAGGTAGCGGATAAGCTGATCCTGATCCCCCGTATTTACACCAACAAGCCCCGTACCACCGGCGACGGTTACAAGGGTATGGTGCATCAGCCCGATCCCGAGGGAAAGCCCGACGTGTATCACGGCGTGCTGGCCATCCGTGAGCTCCACTCCCGTGTACTTCGGGAAACCGGTCTGTCCTCTGCCGACGAGATGCTCTATCCCGATAACTATCAGTATCTCTCCGATCTGCTGTCCTACATTGCCATTGGTGCACGTTCGGTAGAGAACCAGGAGCACCGTTTGGTTTCCAGCGGTATTACCATTCCCGTGGGTATGAAGAATCCCACCGGCGGCGATCTGTCGGTTATGATGAACTCCATTACTGCCGCTCAGCATGCTCACTCCTTCATTTACCGCGGCTGGGAGGTCAATACCACCGGTAACCCTTACGCTCACGCCATCCTGCGTGGATACGTGGATGCTCAAGGACACTCTCTGCCCAACTATCACTACGAGGATTTGTGTAAGCTCTACGAGATGTATGCTGCAAAGAATCTGGAAAATATGGCACTGATTGTAGATGCCAACCACGCCAACTCGGGAAAAAAATATCTGGAGCAGGTGCGCATTTGCAAGGAAGTGCTCCACTCCTGCCGTCACAATGATGACATCCAGAAGATGGTGAAGGGCTTTATGATTGAGAGCTACATCGAGGACGGCGCACAGAAGATTGGCGAGGGCTGTTACGGTAAGTCTATCACCGACCCCTGCCTCGGTTGGGAAAAATCCGAAAAATTGATTTTCGATATTGCAGAATTAATATAAAGTTTATATTTCTGTGTATAATTGTAGACAAATCAAATTCGCATAATTATGCGTTGATGGCTTCGATGTACACGAAAACGGGGATCGAAACCGATCCCCGTTCTCTTTATGAGTGCTTGTTTGCATTTTTTTAGGAAAGGTATTACTATGAATCTCATTTTACCTGCATCTTGTCAACTTTCCTCCGATTATATCACGCTGGGCGTGGATATCGGTTCCACTACCGCCAAGGTGGTCGCCATCAAGGACGGCAAGGTGGTATTTGACACCTACGAGCGGCATTTTTCCCAGGTTCGGCAGAAGACGCTGGAGATTATCCGCCGACTGGAGCCGCTGATCGACCGTCCCATCAAGCTGGCGATTTCCGGTTCGGCAGGGCTGGGACTTGCCCGTGTCTGTGAAATCCCCTTTGTGCAGGAGGTATTCGCCACCGGCGAGACTGTTCGAAAGCTGGAGCCCGATACCTCGGTGGTCATCGAGCTGGGTGGAGAGGATGCCAAGGTCATCTTCTTCAAGGGTGGCGCTGACGAGCGAATGAACGGCACCTGTGCAGGCGGCACGGGGGCATTCATCGACCAAATGGCAACGCTGATGAACCTCACCGATGACGAGATGGATGCGCTTTCTCTGCAACACAAGCGGATCTATCCCATCGCCTCCCGATGCGGTGTGTTTGCCAAATCGGATATCCAGCCGCTGCTCAATCAAGGAGCATCCAAAGCCGACATTGCCGCATCCATCTACACTGCCGTGGTGAATCAGACGATCGCAGGACTTGCCCAAGGCAGAAAAATCGAGGGCAAGGTAATGTTTCTGGGTGGTCCGCTCTCCTTTAACAAGGGCTTGCAGAATGCTTTCGTAGAAGCGCTGAAGCTGTCCGAGGAGAATGCGGTGTTCCCCGAATACGCACGGTTGGCAGTTGCCATCGGTGCGGCGCTCTATGCATCGGGGCAGTCAAACGTATATACCTACGAGGAGCTCCTTCGCAAGCTGGAGAATGCTACCAATATCAAGGTTACTCGTGCGCATCTCCCTCCGCTCTTCAAAACAGAGGCAGAGCTTGCCGTGTTCCGCAAGCGCCATTCAAAAGCCTCCTCCCGCAAGATTGATCCCGCTACCTATTCGGGCGATGCCTATTTGGGCATCGACTGCGGCTCGACCACTACGAAATTGGTGCTGATCTCCGAGGATTGCGGTATTCTCTATGAATATTACCACTCCAACCGAGGCAATCCCGTGGAAATCGTACGGGAACAGCTCCACGAGATCTATCAGATTTGCGGGGATCGCATTCGCATTGCAGGATCTGCCGTAACCGGCTACGGAGAAGAGCTGATTCGTCACGCCTTCCACGTGGATCACGGGCTGGTGGAGACCATCGCCCATTTCACCGCCGCCAAGTATTACGATCCCAAGGTGGATTTCATTCTGGATATCGGCGGTCAGGACATCAAATGCTTCAAGATCAAAAACGGAGCCATCGACTCCATTATGCTCAATGAAGCCTGCTCCTCGGGCTGCGGCTCCTTCGTGGAGACCTTTGCA
This sequence comes from Clostridia bacterium, assembly GCA_017452565.1. Taxonomy (GTDB): domain Bacteria; phylum Bacillota; class Clostridia; order Oscillospirales; family CAG-272; genus CAKSQF01. The sequence continues at coordinate 6,399 of JAFTMF010000067.1, read as the reverse complement.
CGCTCTATGAACTATGAAATTCACACCTTCAGCAATCTGGGGCTCATGGCAAAAGCGCCGGTGGATCTGGGTTCTCGCTGTACGGTGTTTATGAACTCCTCGGTGAAGGAAGCCCAAAAGGACGGCGCCACCGTGGAGGATATTTCCGCAGGACTATCCATCAGCGTGGTGAAGAATGCCATTTATAAGGTCATCCGTGCGGCATCTGTCGAAGATTTGGGGCAGAACATCGTAGTGCAGGGTGGTACCTTCCTCAACGATGCGGTGCTTCGCTCCTTCGAGCTGGAGATCGGACATTCGGTGACCCGTCCTGCCATTGCAGGTCTGATGGGCGCCTACGGTGCGGCACTTTACGCCAAACAGCAGGCGACGGGGAAGTCCAATCTCATCCCGTGGGATGCGCTGAACCGCTTCTCCCACACCACCAAGGCGGTAACCTGTCACGCTTGTACCAACCATTGCCGCCTCACCATTAACACCTTCGGAGACGGCGGCAAGTACATATCGGGGAACAAGTGCGAGAAGGGCGCAGGTCTGAAGGTAGACGAAAGCCGCGCACTTCCCAATCTCCACGCCTATAAGCGGGAGAAACTCTCCGCAATGCAAGGAAGTATGGAAGAGAAGGGCGAAAGAATCACCATCGGCCTGCCGTTGGCGCTGGGAATGTACGAGCTGGCCCCTTTTTGGAAGACGATTTTCGAGACGCTGGGCTTCCACGTGATTACCTCAGGCTTCGGCAACCGCAGATTGTACGCCAAGGGGCAGTATTCCATCCCCTCGGATACCGCTTGCTATCCTGCCAAGCTGATGCACGGACATATGGAAACCCTCATCGAGAAGGGCGTGGATGCCATCTTCTATCCCTGCCTTTCCTACAATATGGACGAAAAGGTATCGGACAATCACTACAACTGTCCCGTGGTGGCGTACTACTCCGAGCTGCTTTCTCATAATATGGACAGTATGAAAACGGTCAAGTTCCTCTATCCGTACCTCAATATCAACTCCGATAAAGAACTTGCCGCAGGACTTTGCCGTCTCTTTGCTGAGGAGATGGGCATTCGCTTCTCCAAAAAGCAGATGATGACGGCGGTAGTAGCAGGCCGTGCGACCTATCTGGACTGGATGGCAGATATCCGCAGAGAAGGGGAGAGGGCTGTCCGCTTTGCAAGAGAAAACGGCTACAAGATTATGATTCTCGCAGGCAGACCCTATCACATCGACCCCGAGGTGGGCCACGGCATCGACAAGCTGGCCACCAATCTGGGCTTTGCGGTAGTGAGCGAGGACAGTATCGACACCCTCATAAAGCCTGCCGACGTAGACGTGCTCAATCAATGGACCTATCACGCCCGACTTTACGGTTGTGCGGAGTACGCTTGCGCACACGCTGACGTGAATCTGGTGCAGCTGGTTTCCTTCGGTTGCGGTCTGGATGCCGTCACTACCGACGAGGTGCGTGCAATCTTGGAGGAAAAGGGCAAGCTGTACACCCAAATCAAGATCGACGAGATCACCAATCTGGGTGCGGTCACCATCCGTCTGCGCTCGCTTCTCGGCGCGCTGGAGCAGACCGAGCCCAAACAAACTATTACCACATCCGAGGAGGTGATCTGATGTCCGCACGCGTAGAACGAGTCCTCTTTACCGAGGAAATGAAAAAAGACTATACCATTCTCATCCCTACGATGCTGCCTATGCACTTCAAGATCATTCAGGCTGTGTTCCGTCAGTATGGATATAACGCCGTTCTGCTGGAGAATATGGGGGACGAGGTGAAGCAGTGCGGTTTGCGCTACGTGCACAATGACACCTGCTATCCTGCACTACTGGTCATCGGACAGTTCATCGACGCTCTGCAAAAGGGCGGCTATGATCCCAACAAGGTTGCGCTGATGATCACCCAAACCGGCGGCGGATGCCGTGCCTCCAACTATCTCTCCCTCCTGCGCAAAGCCCTTGCTAAGGCGGGGTACGGTCATATTCCCGTCATTTCACTGAACTTTTCCGGACTGGAAAAGCATCCGGGCTTTCGCCTGAGCGTGCCGCTGGTATATAAAATGCTCACCGGCGTGATCTTCGGCGACCTACTGATGCTTCTGCACAATCAGGTGCGTTCCTACGAGTATGAGAAGGGCGCATCGGCGGCACTTTGCGAAAAGTGGACCGCTAAGGTCGCAGATCTGATGGGGAAGGGAAATTTCCCTTATTCCAAGATCAAGAAAACCTACGTGGAGATTATCAAAGACTTCGACGCCATCCCTCGTGCACCCCGAGACAAGGTGCGTGTAGGCATCGTGGGTGAGATCTTCGTGAAATTCTCACCGCTGGGTAACAATAATCTGGAAGAATTTCTGGTGTCCGAGAACGCTGAGGTAGTGCTCCCTGGTCTGCTGGATTTCATCCTCTACTGCATCTACAATTACATCATCGACTACCGACTGTACGGAATAGGGAAGGCATACTCTGTCGCCTGCAAGGTGCTGGACAAATTCCTGCTGAAACGGCAGAAGGATCTGATCCGCATCATTGAGGAAAACAGCAGCTTCACGCCTATGACTCCCTTCGACCATACCCGTACCCTCACGAAGGGATACATCGGTTTGGGCGCCAAGATGGGAGAGGGCTGGCTTCTCACCGCCGAGATGCTGGAGCTCATTGATCAGGGCGTGAAGAATATCGTTTGCACCCAGCCCTTCGGCTGCCTGCCCAATCATATTATGGGAAAGGGTATGATGAAGCCCATCAAGGAGAACCATCCAGGGGTGAATATCGTCGCCATCGACTACGATCCGGGAGCTACCAAGATCAATCAGGAGAACCGAATCAAGCTGATGCTGGCAAATGCCGATAGGGAAGCAGAGTGATTTCCGTACCTATAGCATTGTGAAAATGGTACAGAAACACGAAAAAACACCTGCAAAATGGGTAGAATTGCCTCTTTCGGGGCGATTCGGATGGCTGTTTTCTCTGCTTTTTTGACAAAAATCGCAAAAAATGCAAAAAGCAAGGTATGATCAGGGAAAAAGGCTTGACAAATCAAAAATATTATGCTATAATGTTTCCGTGTGAATAACGATCTAAAGGAGATTATAGATCCATGAAAGACGAGAAGACCGTAAACGAAGCGTCCCCCGTTCAAATTGATGGTGCCACCTATGCAAGCATGGTGGTTTCCGCTGCAAATTCCATTCACAATCAAAAAGATGCTATCAATGAGCTGAACGTATTCCCCGTTCCCGATGGAGATACCGGCATCAATATGAGTATGACCATGTCTCCCGCTGCGGAATTTACCGATTACAGCGGCTCTATTTCTGACTGTGCCGATAAGGTTGCCAGCAGTCTGCTCCGTGCAGCACGCGGTAACTCCGGCGTAATCCTTTCTCTCTTCTTCCGCGGCATTGCCAAGGGCTTTGCAGGAAAGGATACCGTTAATTCCGTTGACATTCTGAAAGCATTCGAGCAGGGTGTTGTAGAGGCTTACAAGGCTGTTCAGCATCCTACCGAGGGTACCATCCTCACCGTTCTGCGTGCCAGCGTAGAGACTGCTCTGGAGCACGCCGCGAACCGTGAGTACGAGGTTGACAATCTCTTCGATTATATGGTAGAGGTTGCCGAGCATACTCTGGAGGAGACTCCCGAGATGCTGCCCGTACTGAAGCAGGCAAACGTTGTTGACGCAGGCGGCGCCGGCTTCGTTGCAATTTTGGAAGGTATGCGCGCTGCTCTGAAGAACCAGCCTGTTGAAGCGCTGGACAAGGCCAACGCTCCCGCTACCGCTAAGAAGGCAAACTTCGCTGAGTTCGAAACCTTCGATATCGAATTCCCTTACTGCACCGAGTGCATCGTCACCAAGAGTGAAGATTACCTGGGTGAGGGTAAGGTAGAAGCATTCCACGAGTTCGTGCTGAATGCAGGTAACAGCGCAGTATTCGTAGAGGACAAGGAGATCGTAAAGGTACACGTACATACCAAGGATCCCGGCAGCGTTCTTTCCGAAGCAATCCGTTACGGTTCTCTGTACACCGTAAAGATTGAGAATATGCAGAACCAGCACACCGCTCTCATCGAAGAGGATGAGGTAGCTGCTCCTGTAGTTCGTGCTCCCGAGAAGCAGTACGGATTTGTTTCCGTTACTATGGGCGAGGGTATGAAGACTCTGTTTGCTGACCTGGGCGTTGATTCCTTTGTTACCGGCGGTCAGACTATGAACCCCTCTGCGGAACAGCTGATCGAGGCAGTAAACGCTACTCCCAGTGAAATCGTATATCTGCTTCCCAACAACAGCAACATCTGCCTGGTTGCAGAGCAGGTTGCTAAGATCGTGGAAGATAAGCAGGTTATCGTAATTCCTTCTGTCAGCGTACCTCAGGGCATCGCTGCGATGATGAACTTCAGCCCCGACGAGACTCCCGAAGAGAACACCGCAAATATGACTGCTGCTCTGGCATCTGTTAAGACTCTGGATATCACCTTTGCAGCACGTGATTCTCAGTTTGACGGTCAGGAGATCAAGGGCGGTCAGATTCTGGGTCTGGTAGAGCGCAAGGTTAAGTACGTAACCGACACTCGTGAGGAGTGTATGGATATGTTGCTGGATCATATGGGCGAAGCTTCCTTCGTAACCCTGTTCTACGGCTCCGACGTGGATCCCGACGATGCTGAGCGTATGGCAGATCATCTGCGTAACAAGCTGGGCGATGACGTAGAAGTTGCTGTAGTAGGCGGCGGTCAGCCTCTGTACTACTACGTAATTTCCGTAGAATAATTCATTTTGGCAATACAAGCCCCGCAAGCGATTGCGGGGCTTTGTGGTTGCTATGGCGTTATGGGAATGCGGATGATTCATAGCGAAAATAAACCGATGTAAACTCTGTTAATTTTTGAAAAATCACTTGATTTTCGGTAGTTTTTATGATAAAATAGTATGAATAATTATCGCAATCCCCAAGGAGCAATTCAATGCCTAAATATATAGAAAAAACTAAATCCCTTACGCTCCCCCTTCTTCCTCTTCGCGGAGGGGTGGCGTTTCCCTCTATCCCGTTTTCCATTGAGGTCAATCTCAAATCGGAAGTGCTGGCGATAGAAACTGCCAAACAGATTGGTGGACATATATTACTCATTTCCTACAAAAGTCCCGATGATGCCGATTTCCCTACTATGGATAACTTGAACCTTGTAGGCGTAATGGCGAAAATCCAACACAGCCAAATGGAAAACGGCGTATTGCGTGCGTCGCTGGAGTGCCGTTGCCGTGCCGAGCTGGTTGAGGTGTACGGCGGAGACGTTCCAACTGCACGAATCCTTTGCAAAACCGTACGGATGGAGCCCCTCGATTCGGAAACCCAAGAGGATCTTGACAACATAGAAACACAACTGCGCAGTGAACTTCTGAGCAAATTCGACCAGCTGGTTGCTATGTTGCCCGAAATGGATGATAATCTCAACGCTGCCGTAAAAGCCGTGGACAATCTGGGACAGCTGTGCGACCTGATTGCAGGTGCGGTTCTGCTGCTTCCCGATCACAAGCAGGCGGTTTTGAACGAATTCCGACCCGACGAGCGGGCAGAACTGCTGATCGAGATTCTGGATCTGGAAATGGACTTCCTCCAAACCGAGCTGGATATCCGCAAAAAGACCCGCGCTCGTATGGACGAGAACCAGCGGGACTATTACTTGCGGGAGCAGCTGCGGGTAATTCAGAACGAGCTGGGCGAGGACGGCGCCGACGACGATCTGGCTGAGTATTATCAGAAGATTATGAAAATCAAGGAGATGCCCGATACCATTCGGGAAAAACTCCTGAAAGAACTGAAAAAACTGGAAAAGCTCCCCTTTGCATCTCCCGAGAGCAACGTGCTCCGCGGTTATTTGGACACCTGTCTGGAGCTGCCCTTCGGCAAAAAGACCGAGGATCGGGTAGACGTTACCGTCGCTCGCAAGATTTTGGAAAAAGATCACGACGGTATGGAGAAGGTGAAGGAGCGAATTTTGGAGTATATCGCTGTCCGTGGCAGAACCGACGGCGTGCGCAATCAGATCCTTTGTCTGGTAGGTGCGCCCGGCGTGGGTAAAACCTCGGTGGCTTCCTCCATCGCCCGTGCTCTGAACCGCAAATTCGTCCGTGTATCCCTGGGCGGCGTGCGGGACGAGGCTGATATCCGCGGTCACCGTAAGACCTACGTTGCCGCTATGCCCGGCCGTATCATCGACGCTATCACCAAGGCGGAATCCGAGAACCCTCTCATCCTGCTGGACGAGATCGACAAGCTCACCCGTGATAATCACGGCGATCCCTCGGCGGCACTACTGGAGGTGCTGGACCCCGATCAGAACAAGAATTTCCGTGATCACTTCGTGGAATTTGCTTGGGATTTGTCGGATTGCATTTTC
>JAFTMF010000066.1 GCA_017452565.1 Clostridia bacterium | reverse complement strand
GTAGTGCCCGTTTTGGACACCGGTGCGTGGATTCTGATTCTTAACATTCCGCTTTTGATTGTGGGACTTGTGGTCTTCGGCAAGACCTTTTTGGCGTCTACCGTTTATACCACGGTAGTATCCTCGATTTTGGTGGATATTATCAGCAAAATCGCAAGTCCGTGGCTGCCTTTCACCGATAATATGATCCTTGCTGCCGTTGCAGGCGGCGGAATGCTGGCACTGGGCATCGGCATCGTCTTTCGCTCCGGCGGCACTACCGGCGGTGTAGATATTTTGGTGAAACTGCTCCGCAGAAAGTTCCGCCATATGCGGACGGGCGCGCTGTTTATGAGCGTGGACGTGTTTGTGGTGATTATGACCATCCCCGTTATGGGCAGCGTGGAAGCGGCGCTCTACTCTACGGTGGCGCTGGTGACGGTGAGCGTCGTGCTGGATAAGGTGCTCTACGGTACCGAGGGAGGAACGCTCTTCTATATCGTTACCGATCATCCTAAGGAAATTGCGGGACGCATATTGGCAGAGGTGGACGTAGGTTGTACCTACCTCAACGGTGAAGGTGCTTACACCGGTGTGCCCAAGCGTGTGATTCTGTGCGTGGCACGAAAGCAGCTGGCGCCCAAAATCCGAGATGTGGTGCACGCAGAGGATCCCGGTGCATTCCTTATCGTTTCCCCTGCCACCGAGGTGCTGGGTCTTGGATTCAAACCCCACGGTGCGGATGAACTGTAAATAACAAAATGAAAACCGACAGAACAACGTTCTGTCGGTTTTTTTGTGAAAGAGAAGTTAGTTATTTCCACATCAAGAGACGGCTGAATTGAGAGGCGATCAGCAGAGACAGTGCAAGCATTCCTGCAATGTAAACGATTCTCAGCCACCAGCGCTCCTTGGGGATTCTTTTGGAGAGAAAAGCAGAGATGGTGGTGACGCACACGGAGATAAACAGCCAAAACAGTCTCGTGAAATCGTTTGCATTAAACTGATTGGGGAGCGGGTTGCCCGCCTCGTCCAGTTTGGGACAGCCGCAACCGAATATGTCTACAAGAAAGGTGTTGTTCAGCCAAATATAGGGAAAGAAGAGGACGAAAAACAGTAAAATCGGTGCTAATAGCAGTGCGACGGTTTTGACGTTGACGGTTGGTTTCATAGCAATCCTCCTGATAATTGGTTTTCTACTCTCATCATACCACAGAGTATCATAGAAGTCAACTCGAATTGCAAATTATTTACAGATAAGACACAGAAAAGCCGCTCCACGAGGGAGCGGCTTTCTGTATTTACGAATCCGCCGGGAATTCGCAGCTAATACAGCGGACGGTAATTGGTTTGTTTAGAATTACTCGGTAATTCTGCGCTTCTTGGAAACGACTACTGCGCCCAGTGCCAGAACTGCCAGAGCAACTGCTACTACCATTGCATCGCCGGTAGGAGCGGGCTCAACAGTTGCGGGAGGAGTAGTGGTAGGCTCCTGAGTTGCAGGAGGATCCAGCTTAGGAATGAAAGTACCGGTTGCAACGGTCTCGCCACAATCCTTACATACGGTATCGCCGGTGTAGCCTTCTTCTTCAACGGTAGCGTCCTTCTTACCGGTAACTTCGGTATTGGGGTGCTGACAAGGAGCTACGTAGTTGTAGAGATCCAGTTCAGCGAAGGAAACTGCGTCGCCGCCCCACCAGCAGGTGTTGATAACCAGCTTGTAGTATGTGTAAGCTGCGGGTTCGTCTACTTCGAAGGTAGCAACCTGGTTGGAAGAGCAGCCCAGACCGGTCATGCCACGGGTAACGTAGTCGATTACTTCGTAGTTCACGCCGTCATTGGAGCCGGACAGAGCCCAACCGGTAGGAATACGACGCCATGCAACGCCGTCTTCAGAGGTTACGATGCTGTAGTGGGTAACAGTGGTAGCTTCGGTGGTCTGCCAAGTGATGGTAGCACCGAAGTTGCCGCCAACGCTGGCACCCAGCTTGGTGGACAGGTTGTTGTCGAAGATATTGGCAACAGCGCCGTCGCCCCACTGGCCGATGGTGCAGTTAACGGTGTCCATCTTCACCTTGTCGGTGAGATCGGTGCCGTCAGCTACAACGGGAGCAGCTACTGCGGGATTCAGCATATCGGTGTTGGTAGGAACGGTGGTCTTGTAGGTCAGAACATCGTTCATATTCTTTGCTTCTGCAGCGGAGAAGTCTTCGGTAGCGGAGAACTTCACGATGGGCTCCAGAACGTTGCCGCCGTCCATTTCCAGGAATGCAGCGAACAGAGGATAGGTCTTGCCTGCTTCCAGCTTAATGGGAGCGGTGTACCAGGAATCAACCTCGTTGTCCTGCCAAGTGCCGTTTGCCCACAGCTCGAATACGGTAGTGCCGTCGATTTCCATATAGAAACCGTTGTCAACCTGAGCGCAGCCGAACAGGTAGTAACCGGTCTCGGGAACGGTTACGAAGCCGTTGTATACGTTCATATAGGACTCGTCGTTGACAGCAGGAGTCCAAGTGCCGATGATGGGAGTGATTACGTCGCCGCCGATCTGCTTGGAAGCAGCAACCAGAGCGTCGAAGGTTTCATCGAAGTTGAAGTTGTCTTCGATACACTGTGCGCCGTTACCGCCCTGGAACTGGCCGTTGGCACCGGTACCCTTCAGGTTAGCACAGTTGTTACGGAATGCGTTTACGTAAGGATGCTCGCCGTGATCGCTGGAGCCCCAACGGTCAACGTCTGCATGGTAGCAGTCAACCTTCAGGTCGAGGGTGATGCCCAGATCGCCCAGAGACTTGTAATCGGTGGTGTCCTTTTCGTATGCACCTACTGCCAGAGCGTCACCGCCGGTGAGCTCAAGGAACCAAATCTCAACGTCATGGGATTCGCCTGCTTTGAGGGTGATTTCGCCCAGATCGCTGACAACGCGTTCCTCAGCCTTGTCGAAGTAGTGAGAAGAGCCCCACCATTCGTAGTAACGGGTGCCGTCCATTTCGAATACGAAGCCGTTGTCAATCTTATTAGCAACCAGAGTGAAGGTTACGTCCTTGGAAGCGGTCATCGTGCCCTTCCAGTTCAGCATATAGTTGTCACCGTTGGGAGCCTTCAGGGTGTCTCTTGCCAGACCGTCACCGGACACCTGGAAATCGGTTACAGATGCGGATTCGGCATTGGTCTTGTAGGACCAATACATCAAATCGGGCAGAGTGGTATCGAATCTCTTCATACCGTTATTGCCGGTATAGTATTCGTCTTTTTCCTTACCCATCAGCCACTTAAAAGCATCGCCCCAAGCGGAAGTCTTGGCAGCCATGTGATAGGAGGTCTGAGTTAGACCGTCAACGAGAGTGGGTTCTTCAGCGCTTACTGCGAAGGCGGGAGCCATACACAGAACGGTAGCAGCTGCAAGAACAGTTGCAAGAAGTTTTTTCATAATATCCTCCTGATAATTTTAAGGCAAAGTCGCTGCGTGACTCTGCCAATTCATTTAAATTATACACCTTGTTCACAAAAAAGTCAAGATTTTTTTCTTTGCTTTGGCTTTCACTGCGCACTTTCTCTATTTTGGACAAACCATCTGCCATAGTTTTGTGTATTGTAACGAACTGATTTGCAGAAAGCGACAAAAAAGAGGTCTGCTTCGGCAGACCTCTTGAAAATCAATTATTCGTGGATTTTGCGCTTTTCAGAAACGATTACAGATGCAAGGATCAGCATTGCTACGGATACTGCAAGCGCAACGTTAAGAACGTCTCCGGTAGGAGCGGGTTCAACGGTTGCGGGAGGATTCAGCTTAGGAATGGTAGTGCCCTGTGCAACAGTTTCGCCGCAAGCCTTGCACTTGGTGTCGCCGGTGTAGCCTTCTTCTTCGAGGGTTGCATCCTTTGCGCCAACTACTTCGGTCTCGGTGTGCTGGCAGGGCTCAGGCTCGCCGTTTCTGTCGAAGATACCGTTAGCGGTAACGTGAGCCTTGTCGTTGTTGTTGGGCCAAGTCAGCTTGGGAACCCAGTATTCGTCGTTTCCGCCGCCTGCTGCTTCGCCGTTGTTGTTGATATCGCCAACAGTCTTCCAAGCTACGCCAACGCGGATGGAGCCGTTATCCTGAACGGAGCCTGCGGGGAGGTTCTCGCTCTTAACGAACAACTCAACAACAGTGTGATAGCCTGCGGGAGCAGATTCGGTTTTCATAACTGCGCTTTCAATAACGGCTCTGCCGTTTTCTGCGTTACTGAGAGAGGGAGCGGTATTGGTATCGCTCATGCCTTTGGAAGATACCCAGCCCTGCAAATTGCCATTGCCGATAAAGAACTCGAAGTTGGTGTTTTCCCACCAGTTGCCCTTATCGGTGATATACTTTGCGTGGTAAGCATCAGCTGCCAAGTAGAGGCCGTCTTCGCCCAGAACGCCGTAAATGGTAACCTTTTTGCCTTCCCATTCGCCGGAGCCTACAACACTGAGGGTGTGCAGACCTTCCCAATCGGACAGGTCGCCGTCAACGGTGATGGCAGGAGCTGCAGCAGAAACTGCCAGTGCGGGGATCATACAGAGGACAGTTGCCAGTGCGAGAAGTGTGGTGATGATTTTTTTCATAAAAATACCTCCTGAATGTATAGGTGAAGATACACTTTCACCTGTGTATGTATATTGTAAACCAAGTTCACAAAAAAGTCAATATTTATTTGCAAATTATTTCAAATTAATGAACGTTTCTCCGTTTTCACTAATTCCTGCAACTGCTTTTTGTAGTATTTGTCATCAGGCAGACTGGAGGTCAAAAAAACATCCCGACCGTGTGGTCGGGATGTTTGATATTACCGTCCGCGATAGAGGACGGGGGAAAGAGACAGCAGCAGTGGGAAGATTTCCAATCTGCCGAAGAGCATCAGTGCCGACAGAACGTATTTGGTGCCGTCTGCGAAGAAGCTGAAGTTGCCGGTAGGACCTACTGCGCCCAGACCGGGGCCGACGTTGTTCAGGCAGGTTGCCATCGCCGTGAAGGAGGTAGCAAAATCACCTTTGTCTAGCGAAATAAGCAAAAATCCGATACTCGCAATGAATATATAGGCGACCAAATAAGCGGTGAGGTCGCTGATAGTGGATTCCTCTACCTGTTTGCCGTTGAGGCGGATTGCCTTTACCGAGCGAGGGTGGATCATCTGATGGAGATCCCGTTTCAGCTTCTTGGCCATCAGCAGAAAGCGGGTGACCTTGATGCCGCCGCCGGTGGAGCCTCCGCAGGCACCGCAGAAGGTCAGCAGGACCAAAATAGTTTGGGAAAAGACCGGCCAATTACAGAAATCTGCTGTTGAATAGCCGGTGGTAGTAATGATGGAAGCCACTTGAAAAGAGGAGTATCGAAGTGCTTCGGCAAAATTCTGGTATAGCGAAGTGATGTTAAAGGCAATTACTAACGAGACGGTTGCCACGATACCGAGATAAGTCCACATTTCGTCACTTTTCAGCACCGATTTGAAGTCCCGGATGAGGAGCAGGAAGAACACGTTGAAGTTAATGCCGAACAGCAGCATAAAGACGGTGATGACGATCTCGAAGTAGAGATTGTTATAATGCCCGATGCTGGTATTGTACACCGAGAATCCGCCCGTTCCCGCGGTACCGAAGGCGTGGACGAGAGAGTCGAAGAGTGACATTCCCCCACCAAGGAGGAAAATCACCATAATCAGGGTCAAGGCGATGTAGATGTAGTAGAGCCACTTGGCGGTGACCTTCAGCTTGGGAGCCATTTTACCGAAGGAGGTGCCGGGCACCTCTGCCTTCATAATATGGACGCTGCCGCTGCCGGCAGAGGGGAGAATCGCCATAATGAACACGATAACGCCCATACCGCCGATCCAGTGAGTGAAGCTTCGCCAAAAGAGGATGCCGCGGGGGAGCGATTCTATGTCGGTAAGGATGGTGGAGCCGGTGGTGGTGAATCCCGATACCGTTTCAAAGAAGGCGTCGGCAAAACGGGGGATTGCACCGCTAAAGAGAAAGGGCAGACAGCCGATGAGCGATACGATGATCCAGCTGAGGGCTACGGTGAGGTAACCTTCTCTGGCGTAGAGGGCTTTTTTACGGGGACGGATGAAGAGCAGCGCCAATCCGCCCAGCACTCCTGACAGCAGGATGGTGTAGAGATAGGGGAGCACGCTCTCGCCGTAGCAAAGCGCGCAAATGAGAGGGAGAAGAAGCAGGCCGGCCAGTGCCACCAGCACCCATCCCACCATACGAAAAATCAATGAAAAATTCAAAACAACAGATCCTTTCGGAAATTGCAATTTTATGGAATAATATCTATTTGCAAAGCAAATAGATATTATTCCATAATCTCGCTGAGATTGTTCAGGCCTACGTGGGTGGTGACCACGATCACGCTGTCGCCTGCCTGAATGGAGTCTTCGCCGCGAGGGAAGATGGTTTGCCGTCCGCGAATGATACAGGCGATGAGATAGCCGCGGCGGGGCTTCAAGATGCGCAGGGGAACGCCCAATCCGGGGAATGCGTCGTTTACTTTGAACTCCAAAGCCTCGGCTCTGCCGTCCATAATGGCTGAGAGGGCTTCTACGTTACTGCCCAGAGAGGATTCCAGCGCACGGACGTAGCGCAGAACGTGAGCGGCAGTGATGAGATGGGGAGTGATAACATTTTGAATATTGGCTTTGAAGATGATACCCGAAAGCTGGGTGTGGTCGATTTTGGTAATTACCTTGGGGATACCTCTTGCCTGCGCGCTCATGGAGATAACGATATTCTCCTGGTCTACGTTGGTGAGGGCAACCAGCGCATCTCCGCCATCCAGCCCCTCTTCCCGGAGCATTTCCTCATCGGAGCCGTCGCCCCGGGTAACGTCCGCGTGAGGGAGGGCGTCTGCCAGATACTCGGCACGGGCTTTGTCCTTTTCCACGATGCATACCCGCATATCGTTGTCTTCCAGCAGGCGGGCGAGGTAGTAGCTGATGGTACTGCCGCCAATAATGATGACAGTTTTCGCCTTTTTACGGGTGGGGTCGATGAGACGGAAGAATTTAGCGATTTGGGTGGGGCTGCCGGCAATGCCCAATCGGTCGCCTCCTTGAATAGTGAAGGTACCGTCGGGGATGAGCACTTCATCGCCCCTTACTGCCGCGCAGACCAGAATCTGCATTTTCAGCTTCTGCGTCAACTGAGGAAGGCGGATGCCGCAGAGAGGGGAGTCGGCAGGGACGGTGTAATCTACCATTTCTACTCTGCCTTTGGCGAAGAAATCTACCTTTACCGCTGCAGGGAGCACCAATTGGTGGGCGATTTCGGTTGCCGCTGCCGATTCGGGGTTTACCGAAAGGGAAAGTCCAACCGATCTCCAAATTTCCGATAGACCGGACAACAGCTGAGGATCGCGTACTCTTGCAATGGTGTGAGCGGCGCCCAGTTCTCTTGCGATCATACAGCAAAGAAGGTTGGTTTCGTCGGAGGAGGTAACGGCGATGAGCAGATCAGCGGTATTCACGCCTGCCTCCCGCAAAACGTCGGCATTGCGTGCATCGCCGGTATAGGTGATGACGTCCTGATTGTTCTGGCTGGAGCGAAGCTGCGCGGGGAATTTATCCACGACGGTGACGTCGTGGTTATCCATAGACAGCTGCCCTGCCAGATGGTAGCCGGTTTTTCCGTTTCCTACGATAATGATTTTCATAATTGCGCCTTTCTGCAATCTTTTCCAAGGGATAGTGGATACAGTGTAGCACAAAACGAAGGAAATGTCAAGTAGTTTGCCCTACTCCGGGGAAACGGTCTTTTGGAAAGGCTTCGTGCATAAACTATAGGGAAAGTTTGAAAAGTTTGGAAAGGCGGATAGAATAGTAATGAATAGATTTTGGCGTGCTTTGTGGATGATCGCTCTGTGCACCCTCTTGCTGACAGCTTGCAGAGGAGATCCGGACGGATCGCTGGCGTATCAAGGGAAGGAGTGCACCTTCACCGGTGTCTGCACACTGGAGGATGGGGAGTATACGCTGCAAATCCACACGCGCCCCGATGGGAGCGGCGAGCTGCTCTTTCTCTCCCCCGAAACGCTGGAGGGATGCCGTTATCTGCGAACCGAAGGGGGAGAGTACACCTTCATCGCCGAGGACGTCTCTCTGCCGGTGGCGGCCAATCCCACGGTAGAGGCGATTTTCGGGCTGTTTCGGCTGAAGGAATCGGATCTGCTCTCGGCAAAGGTGGCGGAAAATGTGGGAGAGGGGCTGAACGTGCTCACCTATGCAGGGGACGTGACGGTTTATCTCAGCAGTACGGACGGTCTGCCTTTGCGATTTGAGCATCCTCTGTTGACTCTTACCCTCCATTCCGACGGTCGGGAGATAGTATCCGCAGAAAAAACACCGAACCCATAGCGGTTCGGTGTTTGCATTAGATTCGTTTGCAAAGATAATAATGGCGGTGGTCGCTCTCGTCGGCAGGCTTGCCGGCAAGATTGCCCAGATGAGCGATCAGCTCAAATCCGTTTGCCTTGAGCGTTTGACGGATATGCTCCGGTGTGTAGCACCGCTCGGTCTGAGTCTCCTCGGAGCGCTTCCACAGACCGCTCTTTTGCTTCTCAAAGAAGGTGAGGTGGAAGGTGCAAAGCTGTGATTCGGGATCGAAATCGTTCTGCCAGCCGCAGAAGACGTTGTCATCCTCTAAAATATAGCTTTCATTTCCGTAGACTTCCTCAAATTTGCGAGGGGTGTTCACGTCGAAGAACAGTAGACCATCGGGCTCGATATAATTGCGCAGCAGTGCGAAGGTTTTCTCCAGATCGCCGTCCTCGGTGAGGTAATTGAAGCTGTCCAGACAGCAGAGGGCGGCTTTCACTGTGCCGTAGAGCTCGAATTCGGTCATATCTTGGCAGAGCAGGAGGGGGAAATAGCCCTCGTCTGCGCATTTGTCTCGTGCTTCGGAGAGCATTTCGGGGGAAATGTCCACGCCGATGACGTCGTAGCCTGCTTGCAGGAGGGGCAGGGTCAGATTTCCCGTGCCGCATCCCAAATCCAGCACCAGTTCACCGGGGGCGATGGAGTATTTCTGCATCGCCTCGATGAAATAGCGGCTCCAAAGGGTGTAGTCTACTTCGGTGTTCAGTCGATCGTAGAAGGGGG
>JAFTMF010000065.1 GCA_017452565.1 Clostridia bacterium | reverse complement strand
TTCGTAGTATTTTGTGCGGTAGACCTCTTCCGTCACGCCTACGGCGTGCCACCTTCCCCGTAGGGGAAGGCTTTGGTTTGTGCATATTGCTAATGCGTCTTTCTAATGAATACTTTTTCGACACTCAATCCCACCGCACAGGCGGTGGGATTTTTTTGCGCTCACACGTCAAACGGTGGCATAAAACCCGCCATCCCGATATACTAATAGCATTAGTCTGTTTTTTAGAAAGGGTTTAACTATGAAATATATCTATCTCATCCGCACCGACCGCCAACTGGACCCCCACGGGATCTGCCGCACCCTCTACGGCATCGACGTGTGGCGGCTCCCCGACAGAGACGCACGCCTGCACTGCTCCTATCCCGCCCTCTTCACCGACCGCGCACGGGCGGAGGCGCTGGCACAGACCCTCACCGAGCAAATGCCCGCTCCCGAAGCCCTCTCCGAGATCATCGAGGCGGCAAGGGAAGTGGAGGTGGAGGCAAAGCTGAATGCACGCAAATGATCTGTGCTTTTTGTAACAAATTGACGGTAAATAGTTGACAATCTTGTGCAAAAGTGCTACAATGTGGGTAATCAGAGATTTAGAAGAATCAGAATAATTAGTAATTGCAGAAGAATTAGAATATTTAGTAGAAACAGAACCGTCATCATTGTAGGAGGAAGTATCAACTATGTATCCCAACGGAAAACTGAAAGCCATCACCCTGAGCTTCGACGACGGCGTCACCCAAGACGCACGCCTGATTGAACTGCTGGATCGCTACGGGCTCAAATGCACATTCAACCTCAACTCGGCTATTTTCGGCAAACCCGGCAGACTCACCAACAGCCGCGGGGAAAGCGCCGACCACAATAAAGTTGACCCTGCCAGTGTCGCTTCGCTGTACAAAAATCACGAGGTGGCGGTGCATACCCTCACCCATCCCAATCTAACCACCCTCCCCGATGAGGAGATCATCCGTCAGGTGGAGGAGGATCGCAAAAATCTCACCGCCATTTGCGGCTACGAGGTCATCGGCATGGCCTACCCCTGCGGCGGCGTGAACAACAACGATCATGTGGCAAAGGTGATAAAAGAGAACACGGGCGTAAAATACAGCCGCACCATCACCTCTACCTATTCCTGGGAACAGCAGGAGAATCTCTACCGCTTCAATCCCACCATCCACGTCATCGACTCCCGTACCGAGGAGATCTGCCGTGCCTTCCTGGAGGCGGAGGTGGACTCCCCGAAGCTCCTCTATCTCTGGGGACACAGCTACGAGTTCGACTTCGACGATTCTTGGGATCGCTTCGAGAGCATCTGCAAGCTGATTTCGGGTCACGAGGATATTTTCTACGGCACCAACAAGGAAGTATTCGGACTGTAAACTATAACCGATCAAAGGAGTGTATCAATGAACCACATCGAAATCAAGCTGGGCGACGACTTCGACCTGCACTCTGAGCTGGTCTCCCCCATTTGGATGGAGATCGACGGCGAGGCCTTTCCCGACACCGATTGGGACGACTTCAGCCACACTCTCCTTGGCTGGTGGAGTAGTGCGCTCTTCTCCTTCTCCGATGCCTCGGAGGGGTTTGAATGGCTCTTTATGGACGGCCCTTACGAGATCGTCGTCCGCAGAAAGGGCGATGCGCTGGCTCTTTCCTGTATGCGGGAAGATCGCTGTCTGCTGTCGGGGGAGTGCAGTTTCCAAGATTTGGCAAATGCGCTTTACAATGCGCTGAAGCGGATGGGCTATCTCCTCCACGAGAAGGGGCTGGATCAGGGCGCCACCGCTTGGATGGCCGAGGACATCCGAGTCCGCACCAAGCGAATCAAAACGTTGCTATAAAGAACTTCCCACCGTTCACGGAATTCCGGAATGGTGGGAAGTTCTTCTTGACAAACCCTCGCCGTTTTGCTATACTATTACCATTGTGAAAACTAAACGAGGAAAGGTACCCCGAATGACCCCGAATACCCCTATTTTACCCCCCAATCAATGCTTCCCCGAAGCATTGGATTTCAGCGCCCCCGATTCCATCCTGCCTCTGTTTGATCTGAGCGAGATTGCCGACGGCATCACCGCTACCGTTTTGGCCGATGCAAAGCAGATCCGCCTTGCAGGCACCGTCAACCACACCGATTTCACCCTCACCGTCGATCTGTCGGGAGCGGCAGGCCACACCAAGCCGTGGCAGATCGTCACCGCCGCCAAGCTGTTTTTCTATTGCTATCCCCAAATGTACGCCCGCTTCGGCCGCAGCGACACCCCTCGGGACGTGATCCTGCTCATCGAGGATTTCGACTACGAAATCGCCTGCGCTTGGGAGAACAAGGTGCACATCCACGATCGCTGGCTGGAACAGTGCCCCGAGGATTTCGATTGCCTCACCCACGAGTTTGCCCACACCATCCAAGGCGATTGGCAGGACGGCTATATGCCCCAGCAGGAGGATGACACCTATATGGTGGAGCGATTCGCCGACTTCTGCCGGTATCTGTACGCCTACAAGGGCGGCCTCTTCAACGATTGCGGCTGGGAGCTCCAGACCCCCGAAGAAGAGGACAATCCCTTTGATTCGGTACGCTTCTGGGTGTGGTTGGACTACACCTATTCCACCACCCATCGGGACATCATCCGCGAGATGAACGAGTGCATCCATCAGTGCAGCGAGGAGTATAACGCAGCGGCTTGGATGCCCGACGGCTCGGCGTGGCAGGCAGTCTTTGCCGGCACCGGCGCACAGGGAAAGGATCTCTTCGCCCTGTGGGAGGAGTATCTCGCCTCCGACAGCGCCTATCTCTCTTCGGGCGTGGAACACAAGGGCGACGTCTCTCCGCTCCTGCAGGCAGCCCCCCTGCGGGGAGCCATCCACCGGCACTACTCTGCAGCAAGAACCTATCTCAATTGCGAATAAAATAGCGGCAGTGACAATGCAGTCACTGCCGTTTTTGCTGGCAAGATGGGGGGGGAACTGCGGAAGTTTTTTTACCTTGTAGGGGTATAGCGATGGAGAACGAACGGGCGATTCGTGAATCGCCCCTACGGGGTTGGAGCAAATTTGCACCGCACGTTTCCGTAGGGGCGCGCATTGCGCGTCCGGCCGTACGATCCGCACCGCACCCCTTGTGGGGGTTGCAGACGTCGCTACGCGGCTTTCTGCAATGTCCTCGACGGCCCGTCCAAACGGTTTGCACCCGATAAACAATCGAAGCGCGTTGTTCGCACAAACCTGTAGGGACCGGCCTCCCGGACGGTCCGCCCAAGCGCCTCGCACCCAACGAAAAATCGGCAGTCCCCCCACACGGGCACTGCCGATTTCGTTATCTCTGTCTCTCACCAATACTTCCGATCGAGACTCCGCAGCTGGATCGCCTCGGCGATGTGCTCGGCGCGGATGGGTAGGAGCTCTTCTCTCCTAATGTTCGGAATCGGATTTTGCGTAGTTATTCATTCGGAAATAATCTCGTTTTCTATCAACATATCAACAAACTCGTCAGAAAGCAAGTATGCATCAAAACCTTCAAATAACGCATACCATTTACCATCTTCAAGGAAAACTAATATGTGTGCTCTGATTTTAGGATATGTTTCGGAATGAATGTACACACTTGTTTTGGTCGGATAGGTTTTGAACCCATCGTATTGAACGGATGGTTGATTTGCTATTGCTTCTGAGAACAAAAAACTGCTATCGGTTCCTTCAATGATAAAGTGATCGGATCGGTAATCATAGTCTTCACGAAGATAAACAATTAAACCTTTAGATATACTATAAATGTATATCGGATCATCTGCAGTATATGAATAGAAATCAGAGAATACATCGCCAGCAATCTTAATATCATCTTCATCATAGATACTATCGGAGCGAGTTACATTAAATATGTAATTCGCATAATATTTCTTGTTCTGATACACATAACCAGACTTCCCGTCGTCATTTATGTATTCTAAAGATCCATACCCAACTAATTCGTTTTCAATAAAGCTACATGAAATCATTGAAAAACAGAGTACAACAATGATCATTAATAGAAAAATGTTTCTATGCATAATAACTCCTGCTATTTGAATCCACCATCTCACCAATACTTCCGATCCAGACTCCGCAGCTGGATCGCCTCGGCGATGTGCTCGGCGCGGATCGTTTCGCTCTCGGCCAGATCGGCGATGGTGCGGGCAACCCGCAGGATGCGGTCGTGTCCACGGGCGGACAAACCAAGCTGATCGAATGCCGCCTGCAGAAGCACCGATGCATCGGCCTCCAGCTTGCAATAACGGCGGATCTGAGGGGCGCTCATAGCGCTGTTGGAGTGGATGGGGGTGGGCTCACCCTCGAACCGCTTGGCGGCAAAGGCGCGGGCGGCGTTCACACGCTCCCGAACGGCGGCAGAGGATTCGGTCGGCGACTCCTCCGACAGCTCCCGATAGGTCAGGGAGGGAACCTCGATCTGTATGTCAATGCGATCCAGCAGAGGGCCGCTGATTTTGGACATATATTTGCGGATATCCTCCCGCTTGCAGGTGCAAGGATGGGTGGGATGCCCGTAGTAGCCGCACTTGCAGGGATTCATCGCCGCCACCAGCATCAAGTTGCAAGGGAAGGTGAAGCGCCCTGCGGCACGGTTGATGGTCACCTCCCGCTCCTCAAGGGGCTGGCGCAGCGCCTCGGTGACCTGCTTGTTGAACTCGGGCAGTTCGTCTAAAAACAGCACGCCGTTGTGGGCGATGGAAATCTCACCGGGGGTGGGGATGGTGCCGCCACCGGCCAGCGATGCGGTAGACATGGTGTGGTGAGGCGCACGGAAGGGGCGGGTGGTCACCAGCGCACCGCCGGCAGGGAGCAGACCCGCAATGGAGTGGATTTTGGTAGTCTCCACAGACTCGGCGAAGGTCATCTCGGGCAGGATGGAGGGAATCCGCTTGGCCAGCATACTCTTGCCTGTGCCGGGAGGGCCGATGAGCAGGATGTTGTGTCCCCCTGCAGCGGCAATCTCGATGGCACGCTTCACCCGTTCCTGCCCCTTGACGTCGGCAAAATCGGGGAGTCCTGCGGCAGTGGCGGTGAAATCGGGCGGGGTAAAGGTGGCCTTTTCCAGATTGCACCGACCGTTCAGGGCGGCAACCAGCGTGGCAACACTCTCCACGGCGTACACCGCAACTCCATCCACCACGGCGGCCTCGGAGGCGTTGGCGGCAGGAACGTACACTTCGGTGATGCCTGCAGCCTTGGCGGCAAGGGTCATACAAAGCACGCCGCGGATGGCACGCACCTCGCCCGACAAAGACAGCTCACCGAGGAAGCATTTTCCCGAAAGATCGCCTTTTACAATGCCTGCGCCGCTGAGAATGGCCATCAGCATCGCAAGATCGAAGGCCGAACCGCTCTTTTTCATATCGGCAGGGGCAAGATTGATGATGATTGCGCTGTCGGGGAAGAAGATGCCGCTGTTGTCCGAGGCGGTGCGGATGCGCTCCTTGGCCTCTTTCACGGCGTTGTCGGGCAGACCCACGATCTCGAAGGCGGGCAGTTTATCGGACACGTCGCACTCAATGGTGACAACCACGCCGTCCACCCCCAGCAGAGTAGCAGATGTAGTTTTCGCAAGCATAGAAGAATCCTTTCTTTTTGGAATCGGGGGTTGCAGACGCTGCTTCGCAGCTTACTGCTGCAGACGCTGCTTCGCAGCTTACTGCTGCAGACGCCGCTTCGCAGCTTACTGCTGAAGTTGCTTCGCAACTTCTGATATGGAAGCGATTCGCACAAACTCTCCCCGATTCCCCAAAAAGCGGTTGAAGGTGTCGTGCACGAAATGGGATAGTCGAGGTGCCTCGCACAACTTCCCCCCACTTCTGAAATTGGGAGCGCCCGAAGGTGCCGTGCACGAAATGGGATAGTCGAGGTGCCTTGCACAACCTCTCCCCTCGGGGTATGCAGAAACGATTATATCTAACTCCCCCCGATCCCAAAAAAAGAGGAAACGGGGCGTTTCCTCTTTTGGTTTTTTTGGGGGGATTGGTTTGGGGGATTAGTTGGAAATTTCCATGGCGATGTTGTAGAGTGCTTTCATCTTTTCCAGCTTGG
Organism: Clostridia bacterium; assembly: GCA_017452565.1. Taxonomy (GTDB): domain Bacteria; phylum Bacillota; class Clostridia; order Oscillospirales; family CAG-272; genus CAKSQF01. The sequence continues at coordinate 2,999 of JAFTMF010000065.1, read as the reverse complement.
TAGCGCAGAATTGATGCATGATCTCGCGGTCCTCGGCGGAGTAGGGAGCCAGCAGCTTTTCAATATCGGCCTTCTTGTAGCCGGCATACTCGGACTTGAACAGCTTGTCCAGCGCCAGAGCCCAAGTGATCTCGGAGGTGCGGATCTCACCGTGACGGTAGCAAACAACCATATTGCTCTGACCGCTCATCAGCATTTCGACTGCCTTTGCGCCCATTTCGGTGCCCATCAGGCGGTCACGAACGGAGGGAGAACCACCGCGGACAACGTGAGCAAGACGTGCGAAGCGGGTTTCGATTTCGGTAACCTTTTCGATCTTCTCGGTGAGTGCGGGACCGAACTCGGAGCCCATACCCTCGGCTACCATAATGATGAAGTTACGCTTGCCGTCGGCACGAGCCTTTTCGATGCGGGCGATGATCTCTTCCTCATTGGAGGAGGAGGGGATTTCGCGGATGCAGATAGCGGTAGCGCCTACAGCGATACCGGCGTTCAGTGCCAGATAGCCGGCGTTTCTACCCATAATCTCTACTACGTTGCAACGAGCGTGAGACTCGCAGGTGTCACGGAGACGGTCCACCATCTCGATGACGGTGTTCATAGCGGTATCGTAACCGATGGAGTATTCGGTAGCGGTGATATCGTTGTCGATGGTGCCGGGGATACCGATGCAGGGAATGCCGCGGAGGGACAGGTCGGTAGCGCCGCGGAAGGTGCCGTCGCCGCCGATGGCAACGATGCCGTCGATTTTATACTTTTCGCAGGTTTTCTTAGCCTTCTGCATACCCCATTCTTCTTTGAAATCGTCACAGCGAGCGCTGTAGAGGGAAGTGCCACCCAGATTGATGATATTGGAGACGTCGCGAGGACCAAATACCTTTACGTTTCCTTCAATCAGACCCTTGTAGCCTTCGTAAATGCCCACAACCTCAACGCCGTTTGCGTTGGCACAGCGGGTAACGGCTCTGACAGCCGCATTCATACCGGGAGCGTCGCCACCGGAAGTCAGTACGCCAATTCTTCTGAATTTACTCATAACAAAGATCTCCTTTATTTAAATCCATAATTTTCAAATCATTATAGCACGAATCTGTGCAAACTTATACACATATATCATACTACTTTGGAGGAAAAAAATCAAGGGCTTTTTTACATTTTTTGAAATAATTTCTGCAAATCCCACAATCTGCAGGGGGACGAGGAGGGCTCCCGCTGATTTTTTCATTGACAAATGAGAGATTTGGTTGTATAATAAAGGAAAATACTACCGGAAAGGATGATCCACCCGATGCAAGTAAAGAGACTTGCCCTGTGGGGGCTGATGGCAGCCCTGCTGCTGTGCGGATGCACTCCGCAGAGGCCGCCGGTTACCACTACCGTGACCACCACCACGCAAGCAACCCTACCGCCTGCAAAAGAGCCCGTGCCTTCGCAGGACGATTGGAAGGAGGACGGAGTTTTGAAGATTCTCACCATTGGAAACAGCTTTTCCGACGACTCTATGGAGTACGTCTATCAGATTGCCAAGAGCGCAGGCGTGAAAAAGATCTCGCTGGGCAATCTCTACATCGGCGGCTGTACGCTGGATACCCACGCAGCCAACGCCAAAGGCGACAGCCCTGCCTACGAGTACCGCACCAACACCGCAGGCAAGTGGTCGACCAAAAACAATTATAAAATGAGCGATGCGATCCGGTCGCAGAAGTGGGATTATATCTCCCTCCAGCAGGCCAGCGGCTCCAGCGGCGTGGACCGCACCTACGGCAAGCTGGAATACCTCATCGACTACGTCCGTGAGCTTTGCCCCGACGCCAAGATCGTGTGGAATATGACTTGGGCGTATCAGCAGAACTCCACCCACGGCGAGTTCCCCAAATATCAAAGCGATCAGATGAAGATGTACAACGCCATTTTAGCAGCAGTGGAGAAAAGGGTCACCCCAAAAGAGGAGATCTACGCCGTTCTGCCCACAGGCACCGCCATCCAGAACGCCCGTACCTCTTATATCGGCGACCATCTCACCCGAGACGGCTATCATCTCACCTACGATTTCGGCAGATTCGTGGCAGGACTTACCTTCGTCCATAAGCTCACGGGGCTGCCCATCGCAGAGGTGGACTTTTTGCCCGACGGCGTGGACGAAGAGATGGGTAAGATCGCCATTGAAGCGGCCACCAATGCAGTGAAGTCGCCCACCAAGGTGACGAAGTCGGCCTACACCGACGCTCCCGTCTTTGACGAGAGCAATTACACCAAACTGGAGCTGGATTGGACGGCGCTGGGGTATTGGAACTCGGAGGATGGCAGTAACCATCACAAAATCATCACCGGTGCCAATAACAGCAAGCAGTTCTACGCCTCCCGGATGTTCACCCCCGAGGAGATTCCCGTAGGCAGCGTGATTGAAGTGGCAGAGGGCTGGCAGTACCGTCCCGAGGCTTGGAGGAGTACCGGTGTGCAGTCCTCCCGTCCCGGCACCACCACGGTGAGCCGCATCACGGTCACCGCCTCTTGGTGGGGGGACTACACCCACCGTGCCTTCAATCTGTCCAAGGTAGGCAATCCCTCCCTTGTGGGCGCAGAAGGCGAGATCGCAGGAGCGCTTGTGATCTGGATTCCCAAGAAATAAAAAGTCATCCCGAGGAAGGCATCGCCCACCTCGGGATGTTGTTGTATATAGAGAGGCGGGAGGAGCAGAAAGCCGCGTAGCGGCGTCTGCACCCCTCCCCTACGTCCTTGGCGCACCGTCAAACGATCTGCACCAAGGGAACGGTGTGCGATGGGCAACAGACCTCTCCCGTTGCGCAGACGCCGCTCTGCGGCTTTCTGCACAACCTCCCTCCCCAAAGGGGAGGGCTTGTTTAGTGTAGTAAGATAGTTTACAAAGTGTGTAAGGACATAGTTTACAAATCCGTGGTAAAATAAAGGCAAAAAAGTTCAAAGGAGAGCGAGTATGCCTTGGAAAGAAAAAGGGATGGAAACTATGAGAGAAGAATTTG
>JAFTMF010000064.1 GCA_017452565.1 Clostridia bacterium | reverse complement strand
ACCACGGGCAGCGTATGATCGTACAGATTGATATAGTTGCCCATCAGAATAGACATCGAGCCGGTTTGCGTCTCGTCCAGCACGGCGGTCACGTAATACGCACCTCTGCGCAGGATCATCGAGCCGGTGGGCTTCACCGACAGAAGGGACAGCACATTGTCCCGATATTGATCGGAAGCATCGGCATCCTTCGCCAACGTAGTAGGATGGCGCTGGATGATTCTCACAAGACCGTCGCCAACGGAATACAGTCCCTGACAAGCATTTCTGGACAGTCCCAGCGCCTCAAACAGATGCTGAGCGGGATGATCGTAGCCATTCTCGCCGCTGTTCCACCATTCCCGAACCGAATGGAAGGCGTCCGATCCGTCGCCGACGTAGACCAGCTTGCCTCCGCCGCGTACCCATCCTGCCAGCACCTGATGGATATCGGGGGAGGAGGGCTTCATAAACTCATAGGACAGCACCAGCGTATCGTAGGCATCGGCATAGCCTGCATAGCGGCGGAGATTGTCCAGCTGGAGGGGTCTTGCGCAAACGCCTGCCTTCAAGAGAGGAAGTGCCAGTCCGTAGAAGGGACTGAAGGTGTCGCCCTCGGCTTCCCTCTCCTCGGGATCGCCTGCGGGATAGTGGCGCTGGAACATCGCCGAGTCAGCGATGAACACGCCTGCCTCTGCGGTACGGGTCACCCACTGCGCATCGGGCTGGTCTGCCATATCCCGAAGGGTATGCATCACCGACAGCAGATTGGTCTTATACTCTGCGGGAATCCGAATCCGCTCGCCTTTGGGCATTTCCTTGCCGTGATTAGGACCTTCGGGAAGATTGCCGGGGATGGGGATGGGCAGATCGTGGGCACCGCCATCGGCAAGATGCCGTCCCCGCATCACACGGGCAGGCCACGGAGAGACTTCATAATCGCTGATTTCGGGGTGGAAAAGGGATGCGGTGACAGTGCGGTAGTAGTTTTCGCGGTAATCCTTCCAGCTGTGACGGGGATCGTCCTCGATGGGGTCAGCCAGATACCACATCCGCCGACCGGTGCCTCTCACCAGCTCCTGCATAACGCCGTATTCGAGGAACGCCGTCTCAAAGGTGCGCTCTTTCTTTTCACCGCGGAAGATGTTGCGGGTGCGCGCGGTGCCCGTCCAGATCTGGGCGATGTAGCCGTCGATGGTGGGCAGGTCAATCAGCGCCGACTCGGGGGAGACGATCTTCCACTGGGTGTAGTTGATCAGCGAGTGAGTGGGCACGTAGAAGCGGAGGAGCTTGCCGTACTTCACCATAGCGTACTCCTTCAGCTCGGAGCAGAGACGGTCGAGGGTACGGGTATAGAGATACTGCTTCAGCTTGGAGGCACGGTACTGTGCGTCTGCAGATTCCTGAGGATCTTGCCAAGGCTCTTTATAATAGATCTGCCACTCCCGTTTGAAGGCGTCGGAGTAGCCGGTTTCTACCCAAAACTCGGGCTCTTCCAGATGGATCGCCTCCACGCCCCAGTCTACTGCTTTTTTCAGACCTTCGGCAAGATAATGGGCGAAGGAGTTGGAGGGGACCATATAGGGCACGTCCACGCCGTGGGCTTTTTCGGAGCCGTCGCGGTGGCGCTGACCCTCGTCGTGGTGGTCGATGCCGTCGAACTTGCCGTAGAGGTAGTCCTTGTATTCGCCCCAAGACACGCCTGTCATCAGGTGCACCACGTAGCCCCGCTTTTTCCAAGCGGCAATACGGTTTTTCAAATCGTGGAAGCCGTAGACCATCACGAAATCGCTTTGGACGTCGAAAATAGGATCAAAAGCGGCAGATTCCTGCACGCCTGTGCGCTCTTCATTGCGGGAATATTCTTTCATAGGTGTGTCCTTTCTGTAGGGGGATGGGATTGGATGGGAATAGTTTACCATATTTCGCACGAATTTGCAATAGATTTTGTAAGATTTGTGCAAAAAGCAAAGCCGTACTGCGACTTGGCAGCACGGCTTTTTCATCAATCAAAATATACGGTTTCATCGAAGCCGAGGATGGCGTATTCCTCCTTCAGATGCTCCTCCAGCGCTTCTATAGTGGCGAAGTGACGGGGTGTCTCGTCCTCGTCGGGATCGTCATCGTCTTCCTCTTCGTCCTCGTCGAGATCATCCCCGTCGGGATCGTGCACCTGAGCGTAGTCCTCGTCCTTCACCCATTTCGGAGAATCGACGTCGTCCTCCCAAAACTCTTCGGTGAGCGTATAGCCATCATCCGTGTGGCAGATAATCACTCTCTCCTCATAGTCCCAATAGTAGATCACCTTCACCACGTCGGTATATCCTTCGGGGTAGTCGTCGATATTACCGATTTTGCGGCGATTGATCTCCTTTTGCAGGCGCTCCCACTGAAAATGATGCCAAGACGATTTGCCGGAAACCACCGAAAGGGCCATTGCCATGATCATCACCAAGATGAATGCGCCGACAGACAGATAAATCGGCAGGTGGCGGCGCAGGCAAATAACCCCCACAATACCCGCACCGATCAGCAGCGCGCCCATTGCCACCACCGACAAGCTCCAACCGACGTAAATCTTCTTCTTTGCTTTTTTCCGATCCTCCAGCATAGAATCGGACAGATTCGCGCAATCGGCAGGCAGAGGGAGCGCCGCTGCGATGGCATCCCGCATTTCTTCGGCGTTGCGCATCCCCCAAAAGTGATAGCTTCCCTGACCGGTGCGCAAATACAGATAATCGCCTCCTTTTTTGGAGGTGTTGCAATAGAGCATTTGCACGTCGGAGAGCGGACTGCTAAATTCTCTGCCTCGCCAGCGGCCGGTGAGCTTGCCACGCTCCAGCGTCAGCTCTGCGCCACTACTGAAAATGACTGTCAGCAAGCTCAGCAGTGCAGGAATCAGCCAAATCACTGCCGCCACTGCGAACACAGACGTTTCTTCGCTAAAATCGGTGAGGACAATATAAACAGAGCCCACCTCTGCCGCTATTAAGAGCAGAAAGAGGATGAAATACCCTACTCTGCCTGCTTTGGTGAGAAATTTTGCTTTCATAATAGAGTCTCCTTGCGGTTTTGTTGATTGTATTATACCACAAAGCCAATCGTTTGTCAAGTCGGTTGGGGGGTTAGTGAAAAGAATAATGACATTCCCCGGCCATCTCCTTTGGAGAGAGATCATTTGTGAAAAGAAAGGCGCCGACGAGAATGGGTGATGTCCTTATCGGAGAATTTATAATAGGGGTATGGGCATAGCCCGATGCATTTGTTAAACAAATGCGAAACTTGCGATAAAAACGTAAAGAGAGAACAATGTGGAAAGAAAAACCGCTTTGTTCTCTCTTTTT
>JAFTMF010000063.1 GCA_017452565.1 Clostridia bacterium | reverse complement strand
GGGAGTGAGCATTGCGGTCGCTCTGCGCTCCCGCTCGTTGCGGATAGTACGTCAGGCCATAATGCCAGGTATTGCACAGCCTGTACCGATAACAAAGGGGATAACCGACTTACCAGACAGACCCACCTTCTTGAAGATGGGATCGAGGATAACGGCAACGCGGGCCATATAGCCGCAGTCTTCCAGCAGAGCCAGCAGGAAGTACATCACCATAACCAGCGGCAGGAAGCCGACTACTGCGCCGACACCGCCGATGATACCGTCTACCACTACAGCCTGCAGAAAGGGATGTGCGCTCTCCATAAGGCCGCCTACCCATTCACCGAACCACTCGATGAGGGTAACCAGACCGGGGATGGCAACGCCGCCTACTTCCACACCCTCGGCCAGCCAAGTGCCCAGCCAAGTCTGAGAGATCTGGAACACCAGATACATCACCACTGCAAAAATCGGGATACCCAGCCACTTGTTGGTAAGCACGGCGTCGATCTTGTCGCCGAAGTTTTTATCTTTGGTAAGTACTTTACGGGTTTCTACGTCCTTGACGATCTTGTTGACGAAAGCAAAACGCTTGCGGTCTGCCGCCTGCACTGCCGCCTTATCGGTGAGGTCGATGACCTCCTGCTGATAGGGTGCTTTTTGAACGGTTCCTACCTGCTTCATTGCGGTAGCGATTACGTCCTTCAGGCCGTCTGCGGAGGTAGAAACGGTGTTCACTACGGGACAGCCCAGCTTTTTGCTCAGCGCATCTGCGTCGATGACCGTTTCCTTCTTATCGTTGATATCGCTTTTGTTCAGGGCAACTACCATAGGAATGCCCAACTCCAGCAGCTGAGTGGTGAAAAACAGGCTTCGGCTCAGATTGGTAGCATCCACGATGTTGATGATAACGTCGGGGTTCTCCTCTTTCACGTAGGAGCTGGTGATGCTCTCCTCACTGGTGAAGGGGGACATAGAGTATGCGCCGGGCAGGTCAACTGCAATCAGCTGCTCCTCGCCGGTGTAGTAGCCCTTCTTAATGGGGTGCTCTTTCTTGTCTACGGTAACACCCGCCCAGTTGCCCACCTTTTCATTTCTGCCGGTGAGGGCGTTGTACATCGTAGTTTTTCCGGAATTGGGGTTACCGGTCAATGCGATTCTCATAGAGATTCTCCTCCGAATATATTGAACTTTCTATTTTATATTTCTTTCGAAATGATAAACTAATTTTCAGCTTTGGTTAGTCTTGACTAACTGCCAGGGAAATAAAAAACAATCCGCAGACTGTTTTTTATCAGATCAGAATGGCATCTGCCAGCTGTTTGTCGATGTTGTAGCGTGCATCCTTGATGGATACCATACAGCTGTTCTTCAAATGCGATACCACGGTGATGGTCTCGCCGCTGTAACAGCCCAAGGAAAACAGGAAGGCATTCAGCTCTTCGTCATCGGTATCAATCCCGCGAATGACGTATTCGGTTCCGGGAACAGCATCTCTCAGCGTCATAGCACCCTCCGTTTGTTTTTCAGACGGCAGAAATTGCCGCAATCATCCGTGCAGACGGGAGTTAGCCTGCACTAACTGTGATTATTATAATCCTCCTTCCCTCATTTGTCAAGGGGTTTTGGAAAAGTTTTTGCATTTTTTCTCACATTTTTCCAAAGCGCCGACAGCGACCCCTCCGCCCAGCCTCCTATTGACAAAAGCGGATATGTGTGGTATAATGAGTACATCCTACTTAGAAAGGCGGTTTTGTCTGTGAAAAAATCATCCGCATCTATTATCCGATTGCTATGCATTCTGCTTTCCCTTGTCTTGCTTCTGTCGGGATGCGATCTTGGTCCCAAACCCAATTGCATTGCCTCTTACGGGCGTGACAACGCACCGCTGCAAATCCTCTCTGTGGGAAACCGATGGGTGGCGCTGGTAGGTGAATTGGCATCGGATGACTACTTTGTCTCTGTCAGCGATAGCAGTCAGACGCTGAACAACGTCTATTCGGTACAAGACGTTTCCATTTGGTTTTTTACCGCAGACGAGGACTGCGTAGTCTGGTGTGAAGCCACCGATACCGTCTACACCTACAAGGCTTATCTCTTCGACCAAGCAAAGGTAGAAACCATCGCCTCCATCCAAGCGGGGGACAATTACCAACCTATGAACGTAGGCATATACGATCAAAACGTCTACTACACCTCCATTGATTATTCCAAACAGACGGTTACGGTGAACGCTTACAATATCGACACCAAGATCACCGCCGCGGTGCTGTCCGAGCCTCTCGTAGAAGGCGGAGCCCCCTACCCCATTTCTGTCGAGGGCAACTATCTCAGCTATGCCGGCGCTGATAGCGTGAAGGTAATTGATCTCAATAACGGCGAGAGCGTGTGGGACGTCTCCCTTCCTAAAGAAGTAGAATTCGTGTATGCGATTTCCTATGACGTTGCCAATGACGCCTGCGGTCTGTATTACTGTGACGAGGACAGCGAAGATCTCGGCATCCTCCAAAAGGGCGCCACTGAGGTAAAATCTCACTTCACCTTCCACGAAAATCATTACGCCTACCACGATCAGATTCGCTGTACAAACGGCCATCTGTACTGGATTACGCAGGCGAACGTTACCGGTCAAACCACCGACCATTACGTTTTTGTGGATTATAATTATTTAAATCCCAAGGCTCAGAACATCGAGCGCACCTTCTATTTCTCTCTGAATGGCGATACAATCTTCACTCTGCAATTTAATCAAGACGGCAACTATGAACTCATCAATCTGAATCAACACTAATACGCCAAAGCGCACCTTGTATTCCAAGGTGCGCTGTTTCGTTATTTGCTCAAAATCTGTTCGCTGAGGGCGATGATGCGATCGGCGTATTTCTTACGGCGTGCATTCAGAATGCCCTTGAAGATGGGGTAGTTCACCAGTGCCATCGCCATTCCCACAACTCCGATTGCGATGCCGGGGATCATAGGGTCGGCAATGCCTACGGTAGCGCCGATGTCGGTCATTACAAGACTCATCCCTGCGCCCATAATGATGGCAGAGATGCTGCCAAAAACGTATGCAAATACGTTCGCGGGACGCTTTACCTTTGCATCCAGCGCGCGGAGCTCATCCAGCTCGGTGGTCTTCTTTTCGGTGTACTGGGTGCGGATTCTCTGCACCAGAAATTCCTGATCGTTACGGTTCATAATAATATCCTCTCTATCTCTTTGATTCTGTCAGTATTTTACTACCGGGTTGTTTACGATTTGATGTAGTTTTGTTTACGAAATGTTAATTCTTGAAATAAAACGCTTTTTCAGTTTAAGGGCGATGCTTCTCGGCGTTTGCCTGCAGTCTTGCCTTAGCTTCCTCCACCGTCTCGCCTTCCTTGGTGAACACCTTTTCCACGATGGTGTCGGTCATCTTGTTGAAGCCCTCTACCACGCCGTCTTCCATCTTCTTGTAACCGGTGACTACGCCGTCCTCAATCTTCT
>JAFTMF010000062.1 GCA_017452565.1 Clostridia bacterium | reverse complement strand
TTTTTGGCACAACAATAAGGCATGATGAAAGCACCGCCTGATGGCGGTGCTTTTGCATCCCGTGCATTTCTATTGACAAAATGGCAAATAAATGCTATACTGTTCATACAATACTAAACACTTGATATTTTCGTTTCTATATCCTATTCCATCGTAAAGGAAGATGAACCGTGAAAACCGTAAAATTCCCCCTTCACCGTGACGAAGCCTCCCTGCGAGCCTTCGCCGCCGCTTGCGAGGCTGATTTCCGCCGCCGTCTGGATCGGCTGGTGGATCGCATTGCCGCAGACCCCCGTAAGATTATCGCACTGGCAGGGCCTTCCTGCGCAGGTAAAACTACCACCGCTCACCGTATCATCGCACGCCTGTCGGAGGTGGGACGCCGGGTGCAGGTTGTTTCGCTGGACGATTTCTACCGTCCTCGTGACGAGCTCATTGCCGACTCCGAAGGCAAGGGAGAGATCGACTTCGACAGTCCCGCTACCCTTGATTGGAAAAAGCTGTCCGCATTCATCGACGATGTGCTGGCAGGCCGTACCGCTACCCTCTACCGCTTCGATTTCGTAGAGGGAATCGCTGTGGAAGAGCGTCCGCTGACTCCCGACAGCTACGATTGCCTCCTGTTTGAGGGCATTCAAGCCTGCTATCGCCAATTTTTGGATCTTCTCCCCAAGGGTAGCTACGCAGGGGTGTTCGTTACCCCCGAGAGCGGACTGTCTATTGACGAGATGCACCTGATCCCCGAGGATATCCGTCTTTGCCGCCGAATGGTGCGGGATCGCCTCTTCCGCGGAGCCAGTCCCGAATTTACCATGCAGCTGTGGAAGGGCGTCACCGCCAACGAAGAGCGTTACATTTTCCCCACCGTCCTGTCGGCTCACTATCATCTGGACACCTTCGTGGGCTACGAGGTCTGCCTGATGCGGGATGCGCTGCTGGATGCGCTCTCCACCCTCCCCGAAGAGGCCCAAACCGAGCAGACCAGACATATGGAGAAGGTCTACCGTGCCATCCCGCCCCTCCCCCGTGAGGTTATGCCCGAGGAGTCTATGCTCCACGAGTTCTTGGGGTGAGAATCCAAACCGAATCCGAATCTGAAAAGGACGTGATCGTTTGAACGGAAAAAATTATTCCGTTCCGCTTGATATGGTGCTTCAAAAGCACTATTGCCACAAATGCGGCGGAAAACTGGAAAAAGAAAAAACGCACCGCGTGGTTACCAAAGACGACAGAGATTATTACCGTTACCACGATGCAGGCACCTATCCTAAACCTGACTATGACATCTATGAATACCGCTACCGGTGTCCTTCCTGTCAAGCGAGGATATCTCACGATGAGCAGGCTGTCATCGATCGCATTCAGAAAAAGCTCCGCCGTACCGTTTTGACGTCGTCTGACGTGAAGGCCAACTACAAAGAATGCAAGGAAAGCGACAAAAAGCGAGCGCTGGTGAGCAATATTTGCATCTCCTTAGTGATGTTGCTGATCGTATATGCCATTGGTTCACTTTTTGCATCCCGTGAGGATTTGAGTTATTTGACGATTGGCATTATTGTGCTTGCGATTTTGAGTATCATCAACGAAATCAGAAGATATAAAGGAAAAAAACTGCTGGGTCATCGGCGATCCTATTCCGATGAAGAGGAAGCGCGGCTGAAAAAGTTGCACGCCTACAGCTCCCACAATCGTGCACTCGTTGAGGGCGCCCGCCAATGCCATTGCTTCTATTGCCGGGCTACCGTGGATGCAAGTGAAGTGGTCGATTACACCGACAACGGACAGACCGCAATCTGCCCGAAGTGCGGCATTGACTCCATCCTCCCCGACAGCATCGAGGATACGCTTAATGCAGACACGATTGCTGAGATGAACGAGTATTGGTTTTGAAAAACGGAGGATAATCAAATGATGAATCAAGAGCCTGAAATTATAATTGTGAAACTAAACAAAGAAGAAACCGAAGCGCATCTGATAAAGGAACCTACGGAACCTGTTTTGCTCGAAGAACAACTCATTGCATTTGCCAAACCCTACTTGAAAGCCAAAGGATTCAAAAAGAAAAACAAACGATGGACTAAAGAAACGGAAGAGTTTACCATCTCCTTTTTGATTCAAGGCAGTTCTTATTCCAAAGAGGATTATTATATCCGTCCGGGAATCTATCTCAATGCCCTGATGCCAAGCGAGATAAGCTATAAGTACTACGGCGATTGGAAGCTTGAAATCAAACCGACTACTCCCGAAGAAATCATGAGCAAATTTGAAGCTTGGTGCGAAGAATGGACGAATAAAGCGCTCATTAAGGAGCGATTGCTTGCTTTCAATGAATGGGATAAACGAAATCCCTTAGAAAAACGCAGAGCAGGATTGGTGGATTACGAAGCAGATCCCGTTCCCGTAAAAGAATTTTTTGCATTGTCACATCAAGCGGAACAGTATATTTTAGAAAATTTCTGAATAATTAGAAAACGCCGGACGGATTTGGCTATCCGTTTGGCGTTTTCTCGTTATCATAAATCCGCGCTCCCTTCCATATACTATCCACAGCAAAAGGGAACGGAAGGGAAGCGTTTGATGAAACCAATGAAAAAATCCATCGTAGGCGGTGCGCTCCTGCTGTCGGCGGCAGGGATCATCGTCAAGGTGCTGGGGATGCTCTACAAGCTCCCCCTCGCCGCGCTCCTCAGAGAAGAGGGAATGGGCTATTTCAACAGCGCCTACACCGTCTACTCCTTCTTTTTCCTGCTCTCCACCGCAGGTCTGCCGGTTGCCATCTCGATTTTAGTCTCGGCGGCGCTCACCCATACCGATCGGGGACGAAGGGAAGCACTGCGCATCCTGCGGGTGACCATCACTTGCTTTGCCCTTATCGGGCTTACCATCTGCATACTGCTGGTCTTCCTTTCCGAACAATTTGCCGCTTGGATCGGCAATCCCCCTGCAGCCGCATCCATTGCCGCCATTGCGCCGGCGCTTCTCTTCGTCTGTATCCTCTCGGCGCTCAGAGGCTATTTCCAAGGCTGCGGCAATATGCTCCCCACCGCACTCTCCCAGATCGTGGAGGCTGCAGGAAAGCTCACCTTCGGCATTCTCCTTGCCCGCTGGGCAATGCTCCGCTACAAGGATGCCTCTTCAGCGGCATCCTTCGCTGTGCTGGGCGTGACCATCGGCACCTTCCTCGCCCTCCTTTGCCTGCTTCCGGCGTGGATCAGAGAGACTCGCCGTGCCCC
>JAFTMF010000061.1 GCA_017452565.1 Clostridia bacterium | reverse complement strand
GTTCGATTTGTCGGCAAGGTTAATGCTGGATTTTTCTTTTATCAGTCTATCACCGCAATCGTAAAATACGATAGCCTTGAACCATGTGAGGCTGACTACAATGCTTACATAAACTCGCATCATTTTTTGACAGAGCCTGTTATTGACTACAATGGCGATTACCTTATTGCCGCACCTGAATTTCATTACAAAGGAATCTTTTTCAAGGTTGTAACCGCAGGAGAAGATGATTCTTTTCCTAAGCGAATATACATGATCGGTATTGATAGAGAAAACTCCACGCTGTACTACCTTTATCTTGATGACCATGATTTAGACTATATAGCAGATTCGGATGCGCAAGACCTTGAGGGCGAGATGGTAAAGCAGATTGCGGACCAGTTTAATCTCGGTAAATAAAACACTTTTATTGGATAAAAACAAATCCCTATTTTTTCCTCCCCATAAAACGACAGACCTTGAAAGATCTGTCGTTTTTTCATCCTTTCATCCTTGTCAGAAATAGCCTTTCACCGAATTTGCTTTTTTCTTTGCCAAAATTGCTTTTTCGCCGATTTGCCTTGACAATTCCCCCTGTGTATGGTACAATCATAGCAGACCAATCCAAATACGGGAGGATTTCCTATGGATCTTAATAAGAAAACAGTTCTCTTTCTCGGCTCGTCGGTGACCTACGGCTCGGCGGCAGGCGGCATCTCCTTCGCAGACTTTATGCGGGAGCAGTGCGGCATTGTGATGGTAAAAGAAGCCCTCTCGGGCACTACCTTGGCCGACGTGGACGACGGCTCCTACGTTGCCCGTCTCAAACGTGTGGATCGACGGATCAAAGTAAACCTTTGCATCGTACAGCTCTCCACCAACGATGCAGGACGGAACGTCCCCATTGAGCAGACCGAGGCGGCTATCCGCTTCATCGTGGAATACGTTACCGAGGCATGGAATTGCCCGGTTGTCTTCTACACCGGCACCTACTTCGAGAGCGAGCACTATCAGAAGATGATCGATCTGCTCCGCGACCTGCAGAAGGAGCTTGGTTTCCACATTCTCGATCTGTGGGACGATCCCGCAATGCGCGCGGTCAGCCCCGAGGACTACAAGCGCTATATGTCCGACCCCGTTCACCCCAACATCGAGGGCTACCGCTCTTGGTGGACTCCCAAATTCATTGAATTTTGCCAAGGGCTTTGAATTTTAGCCTTTGGAAGATTATACGAAAGGATTTACGATTATGAAAAAGATCTTTGCTCTGCTGATAGCGCTGCTGACGCTGTCCGCAACCCTCATCTCTTGCGATACCCCCGCAGAAACCTCCGCAACCACCACCACTCCCGCACCCACCACCACAACCACCGCTCCCGAAGAGCCCGAGCCCCAGCCTCCCTTCTCGCTGGACGGCAAGACCTTCGTGTTCCTCGGCTCCTCGGTTACCTACGGCTCCGCTTCCGGCGGCTGGTCCATGGCTGACTACATTGCCGAGAACAACGATTGCAAGGTAGTTAAGTGGGCTGTTTCCGGCACTACTCTGGTAGATCAGGACAGCAATTCCTACGTTTCCCGTATGAAGCTGCAGATGACCCGTCAGAAGAAGTGCGATCACTTCATCGTTCAGCTGTCTACCAACGATGCTTCTCAGAACAAGCCTCTGGGTACCCTCAGCGACTCTATGAACAAAGAAGATTTCGACACCCAGACCATCATCGGTGCCATTGAGTACATCATCGCTTCCGCTAAGGAAAAGTGGAACTGCGAGGTTTCCTTCTACACCGGCACCCGTTACGACAGCGCCGCTTACCGTCAGATGGTACAGGCACTGGACGACGTTGCCGAAAAGTGGGGCATCGGAATCATCGACCTGTGGGACGATCCCGATATGAACTCTGTCAGCGATGCCGATTACAAGCGCTATATGGCCAACAACGGTACCGATAAGATCCATCCGACCAAGCTGGGCTACCAGGAATGGTGGGGCCCCAAGTTCCAGGAGCATCTGGAGCAGTATCAGTAAAAAACGCCCCTTTGGGGTTGCCCCTTTGGGGTAGCAATCAACCAACATTTTTCGGCAGAGGGATTGTTTCCTCTGCCGATTTGTGTTATAATGAGACAAACAGATCAACGTCCGCAAAAAGGAGTCTATTATGAGCATCGAAGTAACGATCAAGCAAAAGCTGTTTGGCAAGCAAACTATGCCCTTGGAAGTGATTTTAGGAGACGAGCTTCACTACGGCAACTTTGAAAACGATCATCTGAATGACGGCGAGCTGGGCGAGACCGAGTTTATCGCCTACCATCCCGATCACATTGGCAGAGGATTCAGCGTTATTTGGAATCCCTCCGAAAAGAAGCAGATCTACCTGCGCCTTCCCCAGCCCTCTACCCCTGCGGAGCTGACCGATTTCTTCGCCGCTATCGAGCGAATGGCGATCTACTGGAAGGGCAGTCTGACGGTAGACGGCAATCGGCAAACGCTCCCCGCGTTCCTGAGCACGCTGGACGATATGATTGAGTTCAACACTAAAATCATCAAGGACTTTTCTCAAAAAGTGCTTACTGGCGAGCACGAAGCCCTGACGCTCTATTCCGCTATGTGGCCGCTGGCCATCGGCAAAGAAGAAGCGGAGCACTTTTTGGATAATCCCTTCTATTTTGCCACTTGGCTTCACGAAAAGCAGTCGATGGACGTATATTTTGCAAGTCCCGACTTCTTTTCCGAGGAAGAAGGCATCGTTGCAAGATATCTCTTCACCGATCATCTGCCCGCTATTTTCCCGAATCAGCCTTCCGTTCCCTTTGGGATGACCGATCTCACAACGGGTAAGGCGCTGAAATGCGATCATTGGTACGTTTATATGGTACTAAGCGACTCCAAAGAGCCCCTTGGCGAGATCGAGTACAGCAAATTCCTGAGCCTCCTTCCCAAGAGCAAAATCACCCGATACGATGCCGAGCGTTTTTTGCTAGATGAATTGACGGAAGAAGAGTTGAAAGCGATTGCGGAAAAATGAAGTATTTGAGGTTCGGTGTTTTACACCGAACCTCAAACGTGAAGTGTTGCCCTTACGGGCAACATATAGTAGTGAAGTATTTGTGGTTCGGTGTAAAGCACCGAACCACAAACGTGAAGCGTTGCCCTTACGGGCAACATGAAGTATCGATATTGCGGCACAGAGTGCCGCAATATCGATGTGAAGTGTTGTCCCCTCGGCACATTGTGCCGAGGAGACAACGATATGGAAAAAATACGCCTTTGGCGGATTTTAGTTTAATTTTGGTGCAAGTGCGAACAAAGTGCGCGATAGTTTGTGAATTTTTTTGGAAAAGGCTAT
>JAFTMF010000060.1 GCA_017452565.1 Clostridia bacterium | reverse complement strand
GTACACCAGAGGTTTTCCGTAGAATTCCTCGTAGGCCCCTACCCACGCTTCGTAGTTTCTGTTTTTCATATCCTTCTTGGCCGCAACACGGGACAGGCTGGGATCGGGATAAATGGCAGGCAGGATGTGGAGGGTATATGCCTGCACGGGGAATCCGTCGGGATCCATTACGTCGCTGTCCTCCATGCCGATGAAGATGGGCACGATGGGGGCGTTATTCCGCACTGCCAGCGAGAAGGCGCCGTCCTGCATGGGACGGGGCTTGCGGTAGTTCCACCACATACCCTGCTCGGGATAGATGAGGATGGTCTCACCGCGCTCCAGCAGAGTGGCGAAGGCTTTCATAAACTTCACCATCGTAGCAGGCTGGCTGGACAGAGGAAGGGTGTTGCAGTGGCGCATAAACAGCCCGAAGGGTTTCGGGGGATTGGTGTAGTTGCCCTCGCGGATGACTTTATACAGCATCTTGCCGCCCATATAGTCCCGCAGAGCTACCCACACTGCATAGTTGTCGCCCACGCTGAAATGGTTGCAGGTGACGATCCTGCCGCTCTTCACGGCTGTGAAGTTCTCGATGCCCCGCACCTCTTTGATGATCAGCTGGCGCTGTGCGATCATTTTGTCAAAGAATCGGGATCCGCAGATATTGGCGATCTTGTTCTTGATGCGGTTGATCCACTTTTCGTTGAGGTAATCAATATCGTCGGGCATCAGAGGATAGGTTTCGGGGTCGTCCTCCACGTCCAGATGCCACAGCTGTTTTTGCTCTAAATCGGCAATCCGTCTGAGCAGTTCTAATTTATGAGGGTTTTGTTCCATACTTTTCATCTCCCATTGATTTGTTTCGCAAAGGTGTAGTCGGATGCGGTAATGATATTGGCGTGCTCTAAGATTTCCTTGGCTGCTTCTGCCCGCTCGGCTCTGTCCGCATCGGTGAAGGAGGCCTTGTTTTGCAGGATTGTCGGGTAGAAGGGGGATTTCTCGGCGTAGTGCCAGAAAAAACGGCCGTCGATGACGTCCTCGTACTGCCAAGGCTTTTTATAAAGGGCGTAGTGTACGATATTTTTGTCCCCTTCGCAAGGGATGGGGGTGGGCTCCTTGTTCCAACCGTTGGGCAGGATATGGATTTTATCTTGGCAGAGGTAATTGAGGTAGGCTTGATCGGGGTCCAGCAGGTCGAAATCGTGCTTGGTAATCAGCTCCACGAACTGCTCCTCGATGCGGTTCTTGCGGTACTCTGCCAGATTGATTATCAAAACGCCTGCATTGACGTAGCGGTCGGGGTCAACGCTCAGCGCAACCTCGGCATAGCGGCGGAACTCGGCAGTGTTCTGCACGTACTCCTCGGGGCCTGCACCCAAAATGTTATCGCCCAAGTCAATCTCGTAGAGCTTGGAAATGTCGCCCAGCACAACGAGATCGCAGTCTAAATAGATGATTTTGTTATACTGGGGGAAGAGGGAGGCGATGAACAGCCGATAGTAGGTGGCGATAGAGAAGTGGTAGACGTTTTTGAAGTGAGCGGCTACGCTCTCCAAGTGCCTCGATATATCGATGAACTCGATGGCAAAGCCCTCCCGCTCGTTTTGATTGACGAGGGCGATATTTTCGGGTTG
The DNA here is from genome assembly GCA_017452565.1 of Clostridia bacterium. GTDB lineage: Bacteria > Bacillota > Clostridia > Oscillospirales > CAG-272 > CAKSQF01. Next base: position 961 of record JAFTMF010000060.1, on the reverse strand, counting down.
CAGACCCACGTTCAGGACGATGAGCTTGTAGCAGTAGTCATCGGAGGCGTTGGCGATCAGCGATGCGATGGCCACGTCCAGATAGGGAATGTAAGTATCATCGGTGGAAAAGAAAATCGGGATTTCTTTCTTCATCTTTTGGATGCTCCTTTGAAATATCTTCGAAATGCTTAAATGTCTGATCTCAAAGCTTGCACTTATTATACGGCGATCATCGCCCGGAGTAAACCCCATCGAAGGAGAAGTCCCTCTACAGCTGAAAAATAGGGGAGTAGAGAGGCGACTCTACTCGTCTACGCTGAGTAGAGTCGCAAAAAAACAGCGGTAAAGATTACTCTTTACCGCTGTTTGCAGATTGTTGGGGCATTTACCCCAGTTTCATAGAGTTCAGCACCTGTGCGCTGTAGAGGAAGAGGACGTCAGTGTTCCCGTCTGCCGCAATGAGATCGGCAAAGTGGGAGAGGAAGGCAGGGCGGATCCAGCGCAGGTCGATGAGCACAATCTCGCTGTATCCCTCGGCCAAGAGGGGTGCGATGCTTCGCCCGAAACTGTCTCGGAAGAGGATCAGCTTTCTGCCATTCTCGACGGCAGGATTTACAATGTGCAGGATAGCCGCCTCGCCGCCCAGATAGAGATCGTAGGGATCGTCTCCGGCAAAGGCTTCGCTGTCATAGACGCCGCCGCTCTTGCCGCTGTCCAGCACCTTCAGCTGCAGCTGTTCGGTGGTGGTGTTTACCAGATAGCGCATCTCGTCTCGCTCTGCCGGTATGGCCGCCTGCCCGTAGAGCACACCGTAGAACTCGCCTGCCGACTGTTCACGGTAGCCTGCCTCGGCAAAGGGCGGCAGATGATTGCCCATCTGCGCGCGCATTATTTCGTACACGCCCTCCAGCTTTTCCTGCTTCCAGTGGATGTCGGTATCGTAGTAGTCGGACAGAGAGAGGGTATCCCGCAGGGGAAT